>JAIRLQ010000413.1 GCA_031259345.1 Treponema sp. | reverse complement strand
GCTGTTGACATTCTTTTATATTTTTAGTAGTTTAGTTAACGAACGGTCGGTAACTAAGTGCCGTTTTAACCACTATGACCAATGATGATATAATCAGGGCGGCTCTTAAAGCCTGGGGGCGGGAGCTTTATAAAACTACCAGCTTAACTCTTGTTGCCAGGGAGCTTGGCGTAAGCAAGCCAGCGCTGTACCGGCATTTTAAGGACAAACAGGCCCTGCTGGACGCCATGTACCAGTCGTTTTTTGAAAACTATGTTATCCCCTTCAAAAAAGTCCATGACACGGCCTTAAAAGTAAGCAGCCTCCGGGAACGTCTTTTTATCCTGATGCGGAGCATAACCGAGTTTTATCTCCAAAATAACGATTTTTTTCTTTTTTCTCTTATACAGGTCTACGGCTGTAAAAAAATGCACGAGATTTTCGGGCATCTGGAGGCCAGAGGCATAGATATGAAAACACTCTTTGGCGAGATCAGGGGTTTTGCCGGCAAAAAATCGGTCCCGTACCCGTCCAAAGTGCGGCTTGTGCTGGTAACTTCGATTTTCTGGGTGGCGCATTTCCACTGTTATGGCTATAAAGGCGTAAAGCCCGGTGAAGCCCTGGTAAAAAAGATGGTGGCCTTTATCGAAGCAAAGGTCGCGCGGGGCCTGAGCTTAAAGGAAGCCCAGGTTAAGAATTTGGATTACGAGGCTTTGGAAAAAATCGCTTCCCAGACAGTTTACGCGGATACGGAAGATAACAAACTCCTTATGGCTGTGGCGGAGGCCGTTGCCGAGGCAGGTCCCTGGAACGCCTCCATGGAGATGGTTGCCCGAAAATCGGGGCTTTCAAAAAGCGGCCTTTATTCTCATTTTAAAAGTAGACAGGACATGCTGGGCAGGCTTTTTATCACCGAATTTAACAAAATTATCGACTATTCGGAACAGAGCGCCAGGGCTTCCAAAATTCCGGAGGAACAGCTTTATCTGGCTATCATTTCCATTGTGGAGTACCTTCGTTCCCGGCCGGAAATATTGGTAGCCCTGAACTGGATAAAAACCAGGCGCCTGGATTTGGGGGTTGAAGTGCCCCAGACAATTTACCGGGCCATTACGGGGATTAAGCTTAAAGTGATTAAAGAGGACGGAGCCAAAGGGGTCTACAATGCCCAGTGGATACTGTTTATGGTTGTCAGTGTATTAACCCATTGGACGCCAAAATCGATAGCACAGCCGCCCGTAGGGGGGGGGGGGCTGCATATTGCGAAGGTGCCCAACGAAAGCTTTCGTATTTTATTCAAATTTATCACTTGCGGTTTGGAGGGTTTTAATTTATGAATGAAACGCTCTATACTCCATCGTACTGTAAAAAACGGCAAAAAACCGTAAAAGGCCGCGCATTTTGCGGGCCAAAAACCAGCAAAAAAATCAATTTTTTGTTATGGTAAAAAAATAGGAGTCATTTTATGATCCGATGTATCAAAAGTCTTGGCCTGGCGGCGCTGCTACTGCTTTTGGGGGCGCTGCTTTTTGGACAGGAAAAAATGCCGCTGACGCCGGAAAGCGCGGTGGAACTTGCCATCAGGAATAACCTGAGCCTTGAATCGTCCCGGGTAGATCTGGATACCAAAAAACGGGCAAGCGATCTGGTGTGGAACCAGTTTTTGCCGGATTTAAGCCTTGCGGGCACTTTGTCCCGCCAAAATTGGGCAACTACATCCCAGGGCTTTAATATTTCAACCGTGCCGCCGTATTCAATATTGCCGTATTCAATTGAGATGCCCCAGTGGAATGTAAACGGCACCTTTAACGCCACCCTCACTTTTAGTTTTGCCCTTATCGAAGGGATTAAAAGTTTCAGGCTGAATTATCAGGCAGGCCAGGTGAATTTTGAAAAAGCCAGGGCTCAAATTGAGCAAAATGTACGAAAGTCCTACAACAATATACTCCTTTTGCAGCAGTCTGTGGCTTTGCAAAAAGAAAATCTTGAAACGGCGATTAGGCGTTACGAAATGGCGGATGCCAATTACAGAGCCGGCCTTGCGCCGCGCCTTACGGTGCTTCAGGCCCAGGTCGCCATGGAAAACATGAAGCCCACGATAAGTGAATCGGAAAATAACCTTAAAGCTTTGTTTTCCAGTTTTGCCATGACCCTGGGCTTGCCTTTTGATACAAGCTTTGAATTGGCGGCGGTTTCGGGTACGGACTTTGCCATGCTGCCCGGACTGGGGGAACTTATTTCCCAGGCTTCCAACGGCTCTCTGGATATACTGGAACTTCAGGCTAACTTGCGCTATCTCGCAAGCGCCAGAAAAGCCCAGGCCATGCAGATGTATACGCCCTATCTTCGCTTTGGGTGGACCTTGTCCTCAACATACAACCCCATGCTGGATCCTTTTAAAAACACCTGGTTTGACAGGGACAACTGGAACAAAGGCGGCGCTTTTTCACTTGTTTTGGGGATAAACCTTAACAGCCTGTTCCCCTTTACCAAAGAAGGCCAGGCGTTAAAAGATACGGATAACAATGTAAGAAAATTGAACATAGGCCTGGCCCAGGCCGTACGGGGTACCGAACTCCAGATTTTTACCACCGTCAATGCCCTTGAACAGATACGGACCAATGTTGAGGCCGCGCAGTTGACGGTGAATTTGGCGGAAGAATCGTACCGCCAGACCGAAGAAGCCTACCGGGCGGGCCTGCAGGATTTTCTTGAGGTGCAGGCCGCGGGGGATCAATTAAGCCAGGCCAAATTGCAGGTTTTGTCCCACGAGTTTAACTATCTGAACAATTTGCTGGATCTTGAATACTATACCGGCATATCCTTCGGGACTTTAAGTTCCGGGGCCGGAAACTAGGGGAGGGGAGAAATGTTTATAATGAAGAAAACAACCGGACCTAAAGCGGCTTTAACCCGCAGGTTTTTAACAATTTTTTGTTTAATAGTTTTGTGTGCAACAATTTTTTGCTTGTCCGGCTGCCAGCGCATTAAGGACGCTTACAGCAAACTGTCGGAGAAGGGGGCGCCTCCTGTGGCGGAGGCGCCGGTTTTCGCGGTAAATACCATACCCGCGGCAACGGGCCAGATCCGGAATTACCTTATGCTGTCCGGGGATATAAGCGCCGTTTCCACCGTGGACGCCTATTCGGACGCCGCCGGCAAGGTAAGCCGGCTCTTTGTCTCCATAGGCAGCAGGGTAAGCCGGGGCGAAGTTATCGCCAAAGTCGACCCTTCCCGGCCTGGCATGGAGTATGTCGAAAGTGATGTTAAAGCCCCCATCTCCGGCACCGTGGTGGCCCTGCCGGCCCAACTGGGAATGACCATAAGCCAGGCAGTTCCCCTGGCGCGGATCTCCGCAAGCGCCGCCGGGGGGCTGGAAATCCGCCTCCATGTGTCGGAGCGCTTTATTTCCAAGGTAAGCCCGAATCAGATTTGCGAAATTACCCTGGACGCCTGGCCCGGCGAAGTGTTCCGGGGCCGGGTCAGCGAAACAAGCCCCACTGTGGACCCGGCCTCCCGGACCATGGAAACCAAAGTCGCGGTAGAAAATTTGGACTCCAAGCTTAAGGCAGGGATGTTCGCCAAGGTGAGGATCATCACGGAACAGAAAGACAATGTGGTAAAAATACCCCAATCCGCCCTTATCCAGCGCTTTGGCGAAGATTATCTTTTTATTGTCGAGCCGGACCCGGCGGAAGCCGGCTCTTTTGTAGCCCGAAAAAAAACAGTCGTGCCGGGAATCATAATCGACGAAGTTATGGAAGTTGAAGAGGGGCTTTCGGCCAATGACGAGGTTATAATCCGGGGCCAGAGCCTGTTGGAAGACGGCGTCAAAGTCAACATTATTGATCGGCTCGAACCCTTAAATTAAAACGGAGGTATCATGAGTTTCGCCAAAACCGCGGTTTCGCGGCCCACTACGATTTTTATCATTTTCGCCATTTTTATCGGACTGGGGATCTTCGCCCTCGTCAACCTCCCCATAGACCTCCTGCCCGAGGTAAGCCCTCCGTACCTGGTTGTGTACACCAGCTACTCCGGCGCCGGCCCCGAAGAAATTGAACGTTCAATTACCCGCACCCTGGAGGCAGCCCTTTCCAGCGTGTCCAGCCTTGAAAAGGTAACCTCCTCTTCTTCCAAGGGAACCAGCATGGTGATCATGGAGTTCGCCTACGGGACGGACCTGGCGGACGCCTCCAACTCCGTCCGGGACGCCTTGGAGCGGGTGCGGAATTATATGCCCACCGGCTCCGACACCCCCCTGATTTTTAAGCTCGACCTTTCCATGATGCCCATTATGGGCCTTATGGTAACAGGCAACCGCTCCCCCGAAGAGCTGCGGGAACTTACCGAGGACACCATCATCCCCAGGGTTGAGCAGACCCCCGGAGTCGCCACCGCTTCGGTAATGGGCGGCCGGGAAAAAATCATCCGCGTGGAAATACCCCAGTCCCGGCTTGAAGCCTACGACCTTACGGTTACCCAGATACAGCAGGTACTGGCTTCCCAGAATATGCAGACCGCCGCCGGGACCATCACCGAAGGCGGCCTTTCCTACCTGCTTACCACCATGGGCGAGTTTACCTCCCTGGAGCAGCTTCGCAATACAGTCATTGCCTACAAGGGCGGGGGCCTGGTAAACGGCCAGGTTGAGCCGCCCAAGCAGGTTTACCTTAGAGATCTGGCCACGGAAGAGACCGGGGAAAACGTGTTTGAGGGCTACCGGGACCAAACAAGTTCGGTCTATGTAAACGGCCAGCCCGCGGTCATGATGATGGTACAGAAGCAAAGCGGGAAGAACGCCGTCCAGACCGCCAGGGATCTGCGGGCCCGGCTGGAACGGATGACCAACGAACTCCCCCGGGACATTCATATAACCGAGATTTTTAACACTACCGATCAGATCGAAACTTCCCTTAATCAGGTTGTTTCTACTGCCGTCTCAGGCGGTATTTTGGCGGTACTGATCCTCTTTCTGTTCCTCCGCTCCTTTAAGCCGACCCTTATCATCGGCATAAGCATCCCTGTTTCCATTATAGTTACCCTGCTCTTTATGTACTTTGCCGGCCTAACCCTTAATCTTATGACCATGGCGGGCCTTGTTCTGGGTATAGGTATGCTGGTGGACAATTCCATCGTCATTCTGGAGAACATCTACCACTACCGGGAAAAGGGAGCCAAGCTGAATACCGCCGCGGTGCTGGGCACTCAGGAAATGATCATAGCCATCGTGGCTTCTACCCTCACCTCGATCTGCGTCTTCGCCCCCCTGGTGGCCTTTCAGGGCCTGCTGGAAATGGCCGGGGAAATCTTTGCGGGATTGGCCTTTACGGTAGTTCTCTCCCTGACCATCTCCCTTATTACCGCCATCTTCCTGGTGCCGGTGCTTTCCAGCCACTACCTGCCCCTGGTAACCCGGAAGCAAAAAGCCCTGGAGGGAATTCCGGGGAAAGTGGACCGGGTTTTTGCGAAATTCTTTACCGGCCTGGATAACGCCTACCGCAGAGCCGTTGACCGGGTGCTGCGGCATAAGGCCATTGTCATCGGGGGCCTTGCGATTCTGTTTGCCGGAAGCTGCTTTTTAATTCCGGTAGTAGGCTGGGTTTTTATGCCCTCCCAGGCCCAGGACAACGTGGTCATTAACGCGACCCTCCCCATGGGCAGCCCCCTTGCGATGACCGAAGAGACCCTGCGGCAGATAGAGACGCTGATAAAAAAGGAATTGGACGAAAAAGCCTACGAACGCATTGTACTCAGCTCAGGCGGCGGCGGCATGTTCAGTTCCGGGGGCACCAATTCGGGTTCCGTGCGCATTACCCTCCCCAAATTCGCGGAACGGATCGTTTCCGACGAAGAGATTAAGGCCAAGATGCGCTCACACTTTAACGAGTTCCCCGGCGTTTCCATTAACTTTGGCGGCGGCGGCGGCATGGGCAACAGCAACCCCGTGGACATAGTCCTTCGCACGGACGACCTTGTTAAAGGGAAAGCCATGGCGGAAAAAATAGCCGCGCTTTTAAAAGCCAACATCCCCGAGATAACCGAACCCCAGGTAGACCTTAAAGACGGCCAGCCCCAGATAGAAATTATTCTGGACCGGGAAAAGATGTACGCCCTGGGGCTTTCCACCTATATTGTGGGGAACGAGATAAAGGCCGCAGTGGACGGCGTTACCGCCACCAGGTACAAGGAATCGGGCCACGATTACGACGTAGTGCTGATCCTCGCCGAAGCCGACCGGAGCACCCGGCCGGCCCTGGATCATATTTTTGTAAACAGCCAGATAGGCGGCAGAATCCCCCTTTCCAGCTTTGCCGAGTACAAAGAAGGCACCGGCCCCCTAACCATAAGCCGGGAAAACCAGAGCCGGATTATCCACGTAACCGCC
>JAIRLQ010000287.1 GCA_031259345.1 Treponema sp. | reverse complement strand
GATAAACTTTGGGTGGAAATTGGCGGTCAGGTCCCCATGTGTCAATCCACACTTGATTTATGCGCGGACTTTCTTAAAGATCCAACGAAAAAATTCGTCGTTGATTCAGCGTGGTGTTTGACCAACGCGGCTTGGGCCAATCCTACAGAATATACTGTCACTGCCTGGCGTGATGACCATGCCCAAGTAATGCAGGATGTTCTTGTAAAGAACACAGAACCATTGCAGGCTCTGAGAAATGCTGAAAAACAGTTTAATAAAAGATAATCACAAAGTAACAGAGTTGTTCAGAAACCTCAATTTCGCAGTTCTGGGGTTGGAACTTACAAGACTTGTGAGAGAACTGACTGGTTCTTTAGCAAGTCCAATATGAAACCTGGTTTTACATGGACCGAGGAATATTATAGAAGAAAAAACCGAGTAGGATTATGAGAAGCAAAGTAGAAGGCATACTGTTAATAGCTCCAGCAGTTGTTTTGATTTTTGTAGTTATCATTGTTCCCATGATATATACTATTACTAAAAAGAAGTTTGGCAGTTCTCACGGTTGTTTTCGTAATGGCATGGCGTACTATCGGATATTCTATGATCATGATCCTGGCTGGTCTGAAGGGCTTGCCTCATGAATTGACAGAGGCAGCTCAGGTTGATGGGGCGAATTCTGTACAAGTATTTTTCAAGATAAAATTGCCAATGATCATTACTCCTGCTTTAATTTCTTCAATCGTTTTGACTATGAGCAATTTTAACAATGTAACTATTCCCATGATCCTCACAAGCGGTGGTCCAGGGGAATCGACAAATGTTATAACCCTCATGCTTTATCGAACAGGATTTGGTTATTTTCAGTTTGGTCTTGCAAGCGCATTATCTTTTCTAGTTCTGTTGCTAAATGTCATTCTAGTAATGATTTATGTAAAGGTGGTGAAATACAAGATATGATTACCCATATAGCTAAACAAAGCTTTGCGATACGCTTTATTATATTGAGGATCTTTAAAATCCTGATTTTCATGTTGATGACTTTCTTTACATTGATGCCGATTATGTGGGGTATTATTACCTCTTTTAAGGGTAAACGTGACGTATATGCTTATCCACCCAAATTTTTTAATTTCAACGGCACTTTTGAAAATTATCGGACTATCATTGAAGGTGGTTATCTGAGAACCTTTAATAACAGTATTTTTTATTCTCTGGTTTCTGTTATTTTTGGACTTTTTATTGGTATGATAGCCGCCTATGCTCTGCAAAGATGCCGTTTTCCTTTTAGACGCATATTTTTCTACTTGGTCATCGCCGGAATACCCCTATCTATCGGAAGCGCAGCGTTACTGATCCCAAATTATCTCTACATGTCTGTCTTGGGATTTATTGACAGGCCATTTACGCTTATCATCATGTATACTGCTTACAATTTACCTATGGCAATTTGGGTTATAAAAGGCGGGATCGAAACTATCCCTTTAGAGATCGAAGAAGCTGCCGCTATTGATGGTTGTAGTCGAAGGTACATTATTTTCCATCTTGTCCCTGTTTTGAATCGTCCGGCTATGGTGTCCGCAGCTTTGTTGATTTTCATTGGCGTTTGGAATGAATTTATCTTAGCTTCTGTCATGATTAATTCGTCAAATTTAAGACCAGTTCAACAATCTATTTACCACCATATGGGATTTTTTGGATTAGACTGGGGGTTGCTTACAGCATCTACCTCCCTCGCCGTTATTCCCACAATTATTATATTCAGTTTTTTGTCTAAACTATTGGTCTCTGGTTTGACACAAGGATCGGTTAAAGGATAGCACAACGGAACAATTATTAACATATTATGTTAATGATCAATAATAAACATAATTGAACGGTGATATCATCATTTTCGCAGGAGATACTCTTATGTCTGGTTTTTATAATATGAAGCATACAGTATACAAAGAAACTATCGAGATTCCTGTTATGGGTAATTTCGATGTCATTGTTGTCGGCGGAGGTCCGGCGGGAATAGCGTCAGCCCTTGCCGCATCCCGGCATGGTATGCATGTTCTTGTGGTGGAAAGTTACGGATTCTTGGGTGGCATGTGGACTATGGGAATGGTCGTTCCGTTTTTTGATCAAGAAAACAAAGGTGGTATCTGCTATGAAATTGTTGGGGCATTGAACGCATTAAATATGATAAAAGTAGCTGGTCCAGATATGTGGGCATTTGATATTGAACAAATGAAACTGCTCCTTGATCGTATGCTGTTAAAAGAAGATATTACTTTGCTGTTTCATACCCATTTTACAACCCCTATTATCGAAAATGGTAAAATAATGGGGATTGTTGTAGAAAACAAAAATGGTCGTTCTGCATATAATGCACGCATAGTTATTGATTGTACTGGCGATGGGGATGTAGCCGCCCGTGCTGGTGTACCTTTCGAAATAGGACGACCGGAGGATGGTAGTACCCAGCCAATGACCCTTATGTTCCAGATGAGCAATGTTGCCTACGTCCAGGATTATTATAAATACCACCATTATGTCGACAATGAATTAATCCAGAAATTACAGGATGCTATGGTACGAGCGGGTGTCATGAATTATCAATTTAATTATCTCCGTCCCTGTATAATACCAGTACCGGGAATATATACTAGTATCTGTCAGGCCACTCATATACGCAACCTTTCCGCTATTAATTCAGAAGATCTGACCCAGGCTGAATTACAAGGCCGGGAGGAGGTAAACAAACTATTTCATCTATTCAAAACCTACATGCCGGAATTTACTCATGCCCATATAGATACTTCAGGACCTCATATTGGAATACGGGAAAGTCGTAGAATTATGGGTGAATACAAATTAACGATAGATGACATTGAACAAAGTCGTCAATTTGATGATGGTATTTGTACTGTTACTTTTTGGGTAGATATTCATCAGCCCGATGGAGATAATCAGAGCAAACAGTACGGTAAACTACTCCAGCCCCATTATCAAATTCCCTATCGTTGTCTTGTCCCACTCAATGTTGAAAATTTATTAATAGCTGGCAGATGTATTTCAGGTTCTTTTGAAGCCCATGCATCATATCGAGTCACTGGAAATTGTGTAGCCATGGGGTACGCTGCTGGTGTTGCTGCATCTATATGTATAAAATCAAATATATCGCCTAGGACTACGGATGGCTGCGAAGTGGTTACGATCATGACCGCAGATGGGGCTGTTTGCAGAGCCCAGAGATAATCGGGATTCCATCTACTACTATCAGGGTTTTTACGGCCGTAAATGGAGCCCCCTGACCGCGGCGGCGGTGGTGGCAATCGTTCCTATCCTGATCGTTTTTTCATTTCTGGGGAAGCTCATGGTCTCAGGCATGACTGCGGGGGCGGTGAAAGAATAGCCGGGGAGCTTCCCCCTTGCTACAGCCCAAGCGCCCTCTCAAACTCGACCCTGGGGTCTTCCTTCCCCTTGACGCTCTTTGCAGCGGCGATGAACGCGGGGAGGTCGTGGCCGGAGCGCTCGTAGAGATCCTTAAACAGGGTATTCTCCTGGTAATAGAGGCAGAAGAGCCCCAGATAGGCGTTATTCACCGGCAGTTGGGAAAAGCCCCGGTAATTTTCGGTTACAAAAATAGCGTCGTAGTTCTGCTCAAACCTGATCCTGGCTGCCGCGATGATCTCTTCTTTTTTGCGGAGCTTGTCTTCTTTGGAAAGATCCGCACTGGTATAGACCGCGTTCAGTTCCGCGATGAGCCCCCGGATAAAATCAACGTAGGCTGCGTTATCCGTCCTTGCCCCGGCGGCCTTTTCACCGGCCTCTTTTTCCGCCTCCGGGCCGAAGGTTTTGGCGATATAAAGCCGGGCGCCTTCGGAACCCACAAATTCCGCCAGCCCCTCGTTGAATTGAACATGATCCTTGATAAACACCGTAGCATGGAAAAGCTCGTGGATGATGAGGTCCGCAAGCTCCCTGTCTGAATAGGCCTTCATGTAGGAATAAAGGGGGTCCCGGAACCAGCCCAGGGTGCTGAATGCGTCTACCGTCCGTATCCACACATCCAGCCCTTTTTTCCGCAGCTTCTCCCTCTCCTTCCTGGCGTCCTCAACGTTGAAAAAGCCCTTGTAGGGAACCTTCCCCACCACCGGGAACCACCACTCGTAGGGGGTAAAAGAATCCTGCGCCGAGGCCGACACTACCGCCGCAAGGTAGTCCCGGTCAAGCTCCACATAGCGGGTATAGTTTTTGCTTTCCTTGAGGCCAAGCTCCTCCATGGCAAAGCGGCGTATGCTTTCCACCCGGGCCGCGAAACGGCGGTCTTCTTCGGAGGCGCCCTCCCCGCCCAGATCTTCCAGAGGCGCCGCCCGGCCAAGATAGCCCAGCATGGTGGTCCCCTGTTTGAGGGTATAACAGCCCGAGCACAACACCACCACCGCCAGGAATAAACCGGCGGCCGCAAAGGACGGAATGTTTGAATAGAACCAAACCGCGGGGGCCTTTTTAAGCAGTACCGGGTCGGTTATCGTTTTTGCCATACCATAGTCCTTTTCTGCGCTCTAGCTAGATTGCTTCTATTATGCTAGGATTTCTCATTCTATACTATAGGCAGGTAAGGCGGCGCGGAAATGGTAAACAGGGAAGAGTATGTTTCCGAAGAAGATTGGCAGCGTTTTCTGGAATTCTCCCGGGATTTGGAAACCCCCTGCATCGTGGTGAATCTTCAAACCATAAGAAATAATTTTACCCGGCTCAAGGGGTTTTTCCCTTACGCCGATATTTATTACGCGGTCAAGGCTAACCCCGAAACAGAGATCGTCTCCATGCTGGCGGACATGGGCTCCAATTTTGACATTGCCTCCAGGCCGGAACTGGACATGGTGCTTTCCCTGGGAATTGCCCCGGAGCGCATATCCTACGGCAACACCATAAAGAAGGCCAGGGACATCGCCTGTTTCTATGAACGGGGCGTCAGGATGTTCGCCACCGACAGCAAGGAAGATCTTAAAAACATAGCCCAGAACGCCCCGGGCTCCCGGATCTATGTGCGCATACTCCTTGAAAGTTCCACCTCCGCCGACTGGCCCCTGTCCCGGAAATTCGGCTGCCATCCTGACATGGCCTACGATCTCCTCATCATGGCAAGGGACACGGGGCTTACGCCTTACGGCATTTCCTTTCATGTGGGGAGCCAGCAGCGCGACATCGGCGTGTGGGACGACGCCATTGCCAAGACCAAGTATCTTTTCTCCTCCCTGGAAGAAGACGAGGGCATCCGGCTTTCCATGATCAACATGGGAGGGGGGTTCCCCGCTTCCTATACCCAGCCTACCAACGATCTGGGCGAATACGCGGCGGAAATAAAGCGCTACCTCATCGACGACTTTGGCGACGACCTCCCCAAGATCATCCTGGAACCGGGCCGTTCCCTGGTAGGGAACAGCGGCATCCTTGCTTCGGAAGTGGTGCTTATCTCCCGGAAGAACAACACCGCCCTCAACCGCTGGGTGTATCTGGATACGGGAAAATTCAACGGCCTCATCGAGACCATGGACGAATCCATCAAGTACCCTATAGTTACCAGCAAAGACGCTCCGGGGGCCAGGGAAGCGGAGGTTATTATCGCCGGCCCCACCTGCGATTCCATGGACATCCTGTACGAGAACTACAAATACCGCCTGCCGGTAGATTTAAGGATAGGGGATCGGCTCTACTTTCTCTCCACCGGGGCCTATACCGGAAGTTACGCATCGGTAAGCTTTAACGGCTTTACGCCGATTAAAACCTACATCATGAAAGAAAAGCCCGCGCTATAGTTCTGTAATCTTGATATTTCTATAGAAGCATCGTATCTTTTACGTATGACTACAGAAACCAACCGTGAGCCGCAAATGGGTCTTACCTTTGAGAAGGTCTGGGCTATGTTCCAGGAAACAGACCGCAAAATGCAGGAAACAGACCGTAAAATGCAGGAAACAGACCGTCTGGTAAAGGAACACTGGCTCCAGCTGAAGGAAACGGACCTCCAGCTAAAAGAAACGGACCGCAT
>JAIRLQ010000380.1 GCA_031259345.1 Treponema sp. | reverse complement strand
TTTATTTATAACATAATAATAAATTTATTTCTATTGAGGCTTTCCCAAAACTTCAGTTTTGGAAGGGACTGCCCGAAAAGTAATCTTTTCAAACTTTTTGAAAAACTTGTCCGGACTTTTTACTCCGAGGACAGCCCCGATACACCCAAATACACCTTGCGGATATTTCCTCTTAATTGTATTCTGATAATACGATATGGATTACACCATAGATAAAATAAGGTCGATAGACGCCAAATTTGAGGCTCAAAAAATCAGTTTCTCCCCCCTTTTATTTCAGGCTGTGCGGGCGCTGCTTGACTTTGGCATCCTGAAGGCTGTTTCGGACGCCGGGGAAGAAGGCCTTACCCGAAGCGACGCCGCTCAAAAAACAGGGGTGTCCCCCTACGGCGCGGGGGTGCTTTTGGAAGCCGCCATGGCCGCCCATATTGTCATATTAAAACCGGACCCAGGGGAAGAACGCTTTGTCCTTGGAAAAACCGGCTATTTTCTTCTTGAAGATGATCTTACCAGGGCCAATTTTAACTTTGTAAACGACATTTGCTATAAAGGGGCCTTTGAACTGGGCGAATCCATACGCAGCGGAAAACCACGGGGGCTTACTGTCTTTGGAGGCAAGTGGGATACCATTTACCAGGCCCTTTCTTCCCTGCCGGAAAAAGAAAAGAAAAGCTGGTTCGATTTTGACAATTTTTATTCCGATATAGGATTTCCGGAAGCGCTGCCCATTGTATTTGCCGAAAAGCCAAAAAAGATTTTGGATATAGGAGGCAATAACGCAAAATGGGCAATCAGCTGCTGCCGTTATGACCCCGATGTGGAAGTAATTATTGCGGACCTCCCCGGCCAGACATCTCTTGCGGAAAAAAACGCCGCCGCCGCGGGCTTCACGGGGCGCATTAAAGCCGTCCCCTGCGATGCCCTGGACAAAGGGGATCTTTTTCCCCCGGGGGCGGACGCCGTCTGGATGAGCCAATTTCTGGATTGTTTTTCTCCGGAAGAAATTACCGGCATTCTGGAAAAAATCAAAAAATCGAGCGGCGAAAATACCGACGTGTTTGTTTTTGAGCCCCTGTGGGACAAACAGCGTTTTGAAGCGGCGGTTTTTTCCCTTTTGGCAACTTCCCTTTACTTTACCTGTATGGCAAACGACAACAGCAAAATGTACCGTTACGGGGAACTGGTAACGGCCATTGAAAAGGCGGGGTTTACCTTAAGCAAGGCCCATCACAATATTGGAATGCACGATTATTCCCTTTTGCATTTTAGGAGGAATCCGTGAACTCCCGCCTTTCATCCCTTTATACAGGAAGCTTCAGCGCCTGGGCGCCGGGAATCAAAACAGAAGGTGACTGGCGGGAATGGGCTTTGGGCTTAAAGACAATCCCCCAGGACAAAGAAAGCCCGGCTCTGGATTTTTCGGATCCTCTTTTAAGGCGGCGCCTCAGCCAGCTTTCAAAAATGACCATACAGGTGATTCATGAGCTTGAGCCTGCCGAAGGTGTTCCTCTGTTTTTTGTTTCATTCCGGGGGGAATTAAACCAGCAGTATAAAATTAATAAAATGCTGATAGAAGACAATTGTATTCTGCCCGCAGCTTTTTCGCTTTCGGTTTTTAACGCGGCGCCGGCTCTTGCGTCCATTGCCCTGGGGCTGCATTCTGATTATACCGCCATTTACCCCGGCGGCGGCAGCCTTTTCTACGGCCTTCTTGCCGCGGCGGCAAGAATTTTAAACGGCGCCGAAAAGGCAATTCTGGTTTATGCCGACGAAAAGATCCCTTCTGAATATGTTTCAATTTATTCCGGAAGCCCCTGCCTTCCGCCGCCCCTTTCATTTGCGGTAGAAATAACCTCAAAGCCTTTTAATCATTCCGTTCCCCTTGAAAAAATAAGATACCGCGAGGGCCCCGAAGCATTTTTAAAAAGCCTGGTTCTCCATTATTCGCCCGGAAATTTGGAAAAATGAACGAAGCATGCCTGCCGCCTGTATCAAACAGGGTTCTTTACGGATACCGTATATTTTGCAAATGGCTTTCGTTTTTTATTTTTGGATTTTCTTCTTTATTAATGGGAGCTTTGGTTATTCCCTTTATGCTTATGTTTATACACCCAAGGGATAAGTTTTCCAGAACAGGCAGACGCTTTATTTCCCTTTATATGAGATTTTTTGTTTTTATTATGTATGTCATGGGAATAGTGGTTCTTGACGCCGGCGACAAGGAGGCATACAAGAACCTTTCTTCAAAAATAGTTGTTTCCAATCACCCTTCACTTTTGGATATTGTTATGCTTCTTTCTCTTATACCAAACGCGGACTGTATTGTTAATTCAAGCCTTAACCGCAATATTGTAGGCCTTGTAAGCAGCCGGTTTTATATACGCAATTCCCTAAACTACGAAGAACTTTTGGATTCTTGTATAAAGTCTTTAAATGCGGGAAATTGCATCATAATTTTTCCGGAAGGAACCAGAACCCCCCGTAACGGGGAAATCAAAATAAAAAAAGGCGCCGCAAGGCTTTCCCTTGTCTCACAATGCGGCATAGTCCCGGTTCATTTTGGCGGTACCGATAAATACGGCCTTGGGAAAAAAGATCCCTGGGCGGCTTTTAACCACAGGGATAAATACATATACAAAATCACAATGAAAAAAGAAATATCCCCCCTTGCATATAGTTCCCTGCCCGCTCCCGCGGCAGCCAGGGCGCTGACCGCGAAAATAAAAGAAATTCTTTTTACCCGGGAAGCTTCGGATTCCGGCTTCGGAGGGGCTCCAAAGGAAACACCATGAAAGCGCCTTTTGTATGTCCAAAGTGCGGCGCACAAACGCCTTTTGCGGAATTTAAAAAACAGTTTTTTGTATGCCCCGCCTGCGCTTATCATTCGCGGCTTTCCTGGCAGAATCGCCTTGAGATAAGTTCGGATCCCGGCAGCTTTCTGGAATTGGACAAAAGCCTTTCTTCGGCAAACCCCCTGGGCTTCCCGGGATACGAAGAAAAAATTGCTGCCATTAAAAAAGAATGTGAAACAAACGAGGCGGTTATCACCGGAAGATGTACCCTCAAGGGCTTTCCCCTGGTTTTGGGAATTATGGACAGCAGGTTTATGATGGGAAGCATGGGAAGCGCCGCGGGCGAAAAAATTACCAGAGCTTTTGAATATGCGGAAAAAAACAAACTGCCGCTTGTTATGTTTACCGCATCGGGAGGCGCCAGAATGCAGGAAGGTATTTTTTCTCTTATGCAGATGGCAAAAACCGCGGGCGCCGCAGGCAGGCACAGCAAAGCCGGGCTTTTGTACATTTCTGTAATAACCGATCCCACCACCGGGGGCGTAACGGCATCCTTTGCTTCCCTGGGGGATATAATTATCGCCGAGCCCGGCACGCTCATTGGCTTTGCGGGCAAAAGGGTAATTAAAGACACCATTGGTCATGGCGGAATCATGCCCGATGATTTTCAATCTTCCGAATTCGCCCTGAGATGCGGCTTTGCGGATATGATAATTCACCGCAGTAAATTAAAAGAAAACATCGCGGCCATACTCCGCCTGCATGGCTGCAAAAAAGGAGCGGGAGCATGAGCACCCTGTCTGTTGTTAAACGCCTTGAACTTTTACGGGGCATGAAACGGCCTTCGTTCAGGGATTACCAGCCCCTCCTTTTTAATGACTTTATGGAATTTCACGGCGACCGCTCTTATGGGGACGATCCCGCAATTTCCGGGGGTATTGCTTTTTTTGAGGGAAGAGCCGTAACCGTTATCGCGGAAGTCCGAGGCCGCACTATTGAAGAAATAAAAACGGTAAATTTTTCCATGCCCCATCCCGAAGGATACAGGAAAGCCCGGCGTCTGGCAAAACAGGCGGAAAAATTTTCCCGCCCTGTTTTTTGTTTTATTGATACCCCCGGAGCCTTCTGCGGAGTAGGCGCCGAAGAACGCGGACAGGGGGAAGCCATAGCCCGCTCTCTTGTGGAATTTATGTCACTGGAAACCCCGGTGGTTTCCGTCATCTTGGGCGAAGGCGGCTCAGGCGGCGCCTTAGCCCTGGGGGTGGCTGATGAATTGGCAATGCTTGAAAACGCCCTCTATTCGGTAATCTCTACCCGGGGCTTTGCGTCCATTTTATGGAAAGACGCTTCCCGCGAAAAAGAAGCGGCAGAAGTTATGAAGATCCGGGCGGAAGATTTAAAGGCGTTTGGAATTTGCGACCGGATTATTGCCGAAAGCAAAGGCGGCGCGCATACGGACATAAAAGAGACAGCCGGCAATATCAAAACCTGCCTTAGCGAAGCCCTGGAGCGGCTTTGCGCCGTAGATAAAAAATCTTTGCCTCTAAAACGCTACCGCAAATACCGTTCCATGGGGATTTTTAACAATTCTTAATTATTAAAGAAGTGTTAATCCCGCCAAAGGCAAAATTGTTGGACATAATATATTCCGTTTCTATTTCTCTCCCGGTTCCGGTAATATAATCCAGGGGCGCGCAGCGGGCATCCGTTTCTTCAAGGTTGATATTGGGGCAGAACCATTTTTCTTTCATCATAAGTATGGAGATCCAAGCTTCGATAGCCCCGCAGGCTCCCAGGGTGTGGCCTGTATAATTTTTAAGCGTACTTGCCGGAACCGGTCTTTTAAAAACATCAAAAGTAGCCCAGCTTTCGGCAATGTCCCCCGCATCGGTAGCGGTGCCGTGGGTATTTACATAGCCTATTTGCCCGGAGTCGATGCCGGAGTCTTTGATGGCAAGTTCCAGGGCGCCCTTCATATTATTACGGTCGGGCTGGGTAATGTGGTTTCCGTCGGAATTGGTGCCAAAGCCAACGACCTCCGCCAGGATCTTCGCGCCCCGTTTACAGGCATGTTCGTATTCTTCCAGGATAAGGGAACCGGCCCCTTCGCCTACTACAAGGCCGTCCCTGTTTTTGTCATAGGCCTGGGGTGTTTTTTCCGGCTCGTCATTTCTGGAACTGGTGGCAAAGAGGGTATCAAAAATCCCGGCGTCCGCGGGGCTTAATTCATCGGCACCTCCTGCAATCATAAGATCCTGTACGCCGTTTTTGATTGTTTCATAGGCATAGCCTACAGCCTGGCTCCCGGAAGTACAGGCTGTGTTTGTGGTAATAACCCTGCCTCTAAGGGCAAAAAAAACACCGATATTGGCCGCGCAGGTTTGGGGCATGGCCTTGATATAAGTGGTAGCGCTCATGTTCTTCATATCGTTAAGCATAAGCATACTGTAAAAATCCATCAGCGAGTCCACGCTTCCCATTGAAGAGCCGTAAGAAATCCCGGCACGACCGGATTTAAGAAGAGGATCATCCGCTTCGATTCCGGCGCTTTTAAGGGCTTTGTCGGCGGAAACCAGGGCAAGCTGCCCTACCCTGCCCAGCCCCCGTATTTTTTTCCGGGGATATTCACCCATGGTAAAATCTATAGGAGCCGCAAGCCTGGTATTCATTCTTTTAAAGCGGTCCCAGTCTTTCATATAACGCACGCAGTTTTTAAGGGATTTAAGGCGGGCCCTGATTTCGGGCCATTCGGATCCCAAGGCGCTTACAACGGCCCCGCCGGTAATTACTACCCTTCTTTTTGTCATACCATTCCCCCATTAACAGAAATTACCTGCCGCGTAATATACGACGCGGCGTCTGAAAGCAAAAATACCGCTAACGCGGCAACTTCATCCGCTTTGCCGGTTCTTCCCATAGGTATTGAGGGAAGTATATGTTCAAGAGGGGCATTGAGCGTCATATCGGTTTCGATAATTCCCGGTGCAATACAGTTTACCGTTATTGAACGGCTGGCCAATTCAACCGCTAAAGCTTTGGAGGCCCCTATTATGCCGGCTTTACTGGCGCTGTAATTTACCTGGCCGCGGTTTCCCGTTATACCCGAAACAGATGAAAGGGTTATAATCCTTCCCTGTTTTTTCCTGCACAGAGGCATTATAAGGGGTTTTAACACATTAAAAAACCCGTCAAGGTTGGTGTGAATTACACCGTCCCAGTTTTCATCGCTTAAAGCGGGGAAGGCATTGTCGGCGCAGATTCCCGCATTCATGACTATGCCCCAAAGCGCGCCGTTTTGGGCGGTCCAGCCGTCAAGAACCTTTTGGCACTCGTCGCGCTTTGAAACATCAAATTGCAAAAGTTCGGCTTTACCGCCCTTTGCTTCGATTTCTTTTAACACGGAACGGGCTTCGGTTTCGCTCTTTTTATAGTGAACAATTACCGGATAACCTGCCTGGGCTGCCTGGAGGGCAATGGCCTTTCCTATCCCGCGGCTTGCTCCGGTTACCAATACCTTTTTTTCATTTTCTTTCAATGTTGGCTGCTCCTTTACCGGTAACGCGACGGCTTTCCCAAGAGAAAAATTCATTTTCATTTACTACGTCCATAACCGTAAGCTTTGCTTCAACGGCTGTTTTTCCCCCCAGGAAAACCTGACCGTAATAAGTATATATCATATCCATGCGGTAATCTTCAATTATTTTGATCTTTACTGTTTCATCCGGCGGAAATACGGGAATAAATATCTTCATCCCCGATACGCTTAAAATAAAACCCATTTTTGGTTTTTCACCTTTTTTGCGGCCGTCCATTCCCGACAATGCCGAAATTGCCTGGGCAATTAATTCAAACCCTACCCAGCCGGGAATGCCCCCAATTTTGCTTTCATAAAAAACACAGTTCTTTTTTATATCATACTCCGCCACAAGGCTTCTTTTATCAACATTGTATTCCGTAATACGGCTGAGTAAAAACATTTTTCCCCGGTGGGGAACAAGGCTCTGTAATTCTTCTTCTTCTATCATTGTCTTGTTTTCCTTTTAAAAACAAGGCTGACATTGCAGCCTCCAAAAGCAAAAGAATTGCTCATACACGCGTATATATTTTTGGCGCTTTCGTTTTTGCCCGCAAAGGCAAGAGAGGGAATATCACTGTCAAAAACGCCGTCCCAAAGATGCGGGGGATAGCTTTTCCTCTTCACAAGAAGCTCCACGCAGATAGCCGCTTCTATCGCCCCCGCGGCGCCCAGGGTGTGGCCTGTTACCGGCTTTGTAGAACTGACAAGGGGCCGGTTTTTATGGGAAGAAAAAACCGCTTCTATGGCCCGGCCTTCGGCCTTGTCGTTTAAGGGCGTGCCTGTACCGTGAAGATTTATATAATCTATTTCGTCCGCTCCAAGGCCAGAGGCCTTTAAGGCGTCACGCATGGCTTTTTTTGCGCCATTCCCGTTTTCCTCCGGCGCGGTCATGTGGAAGGCGTCGGAGCTTGCGCCGTAACCCGCAAGTTCAATTCCCAAACCTGTATCTTCACGGCAAAGAAGGAAAAAAGCCGCCCCCTCCCCAAGGTTGATGCCCTTCCTGTTTTTGCTGAAAGGATTGCATAAAGTATCCGACAGGGATTCAAGGGACGAAAAGCCCATAACTATCGAATCTGAAACAAGATCCGCGCCGCCTGCTATAACCGCGTCACAAAAGCCCGCGTTAATAAGTTCCGCCCCCCTGGCTATGGCGACCGCGCTTGACGCGCAGGCGGCGGCAATTGCAAGGGAAGGCCCGGAAACTCCGGCAAGAGCCGAAACACATTCGGCAAGAAAAGGGGCGCTTTGAAAACGGAGCTCAAAATCTTTAGGAAAAGCGCCTTCTTTAAATAATTTTTTGTGTGCAAGTACGGAAGCTTCGGAACCATTGTCGCAGGAACCCGCGCATACGCCAATGCGATCATTCCCGTAGCGTTTTTTTGCGTTTTCTATAAAAGGTCGAATCTGCCTAAGGGCGGCGCCTGTCATTTTCATTATTTTTGTATTTCCGCAAAAGGAAGGCGGGTATGGCAAAGACGGCGGCATGTCCGCGTCCAGTCCGGAAATATCCTCTACCAAACCTGAAGGATAGCTTTTCCCGTTTGGGGCATAATAATTTTTAATACCCCTCCGGCTGCCGTTTGTAACAGAATCATACAATTCCAATGCATCTTTACCGGCGCAGGAAACAAGGCCGGGTTTTGACAAAAAAATCCCCATTCCCATTAAAATGCCCCGTCAATCGTATAGGAATAGTCCCGTAAAAAATTGGCGTAACTTATCCGGCCGTCTTTCTTGCATATTTCGATAATTTTATTCTTTTTATAAAAAACCCGCCTAATTTCGGTGTTTTCCCCGCCTGCGGACAGTTCCAGGGAAAGTCCGGATTCTTCCAGGGCTTTTCCTACCATAACGGGATCATAAAAGCAAAGCTGAAAATCCGCAATTATATATTCGCTTTTTAGGGACGACGGAAACACAGGAGATGAAAAATATATTTCATCTTCCCGGTAAATTAATTCACCCATGTTTGAACCAAAACTATTGAATAAAGAAATGAAAATTTCATTTTTATCGGATTTAACCCAGGCATCCAGAAGGAAATCACTGCCTTTATAGGAAGCGGAAATCTGCTGGGCCATATCCAAAGCGTTTCCGTGATAAAGGGGCGGCAACAGGGTGTATTTGCATATATCCGTCAGGTATACCTGGCCCGGGGCCGTTGAAGGAGCTTTTTTATTACCGCCCCGGGAAGCGCATGATAAAACCAAAGCTGGCATAAAAAGCAACAAAATAAAACGGCTCTTACTATACCTCATTGCACCCTGACACTTAATTAACTATACTGAAAAACCTGTTATGGCAACATTGTATACAGGAATATCTTTTATGTCAAATATGATAAAAAGGCCGTCCCGCACGGCGCTCCACAAAGAGGGCTTTAAACTTTTAAAAGGCTTCATGGGGCGGCCTATTGAAGAAGATGAACTGGCAGCGGGGAAAAACGGCAGGCCTTTTTTAAAAGACGGCTTTTCGGATTTTAACATAAGCCATTCGGGCAAAGCGGCAATGGCTACTTTTGTAAAAAAGACAAACGGACAATTTCCCTGTACGGCCTGTGATTTGGAGCAATACAAAGAGGGGCGTAATTTTGACGGAATTGCCGAAAAATTCTTTTCCCCCGAAGAGGCGTCGTATGTACATTCCCCGCCCAGCCATAACAAAGCTGAGAAATTTTATCAAATTTGGGTTTTAAAAGAGTCCTATCTAAAATTGCGGGGATTAACCATAGGAGAAATCGATAAAACTCCCTCATTTGTTTCATTTGATGAAAAAAACAATGACTGGTTTTTTTGCTTAAGAATTAACAATCCCGTTCCCGTTGTTTTCTACCTTTACGAGCTTGAATTTGGGGAAAGCCGTTATTATTTCGCGGCTGCCTATGAAGGAGAAGACCCGCCGGGATCGCCCTGTTTCAGCTTTTTGGGGGAAGAAGGCAGGCTTAAAAGCATAGCGGTAATAAAGGACGCAAAAAGTCCGGTAAAGACCGTCATGCCGAATATTTGAACCGGTGCAAAGCCGCTTAACGCCAAAGCGCCAAAAGAAAGGGCTGTGGTAGCAAAAGAAAGAAAAACCCCAAGCCTGGTCAGTTTCATGTCTAAAGGAAAACTTTGGCCATTGGCCCCGGCGGAGTTACCCCTCTTTTTTCCTTTTATATAAATTATATAATCCATGCCCAAACCAAAAAGCATAACAAGGGCGGTAACGGAAAAGAAACCCAAAGGAATGGCTTTGGCAGAAAACAAAGCAATAACCGAAGAAACCATAAACAGGGGAACAAGGCATATCTGGATTAGATCCTTTAGCGGATAAAATATCAATAAAAGCAGGGTAACAGCAATAAAAGCAATTAAAAAAAGTTGGAACATTATTTCACATAATTTATCAAGTTCAAGGCTTATATCCACAGTCTTATTTATAAAAAAAATAAAATCGTATTCATTGGCTATGGATTTGAATATTTCTTCATTTTTAGGGTTAAGGGGCATAACGCAGGAATAGTATGTTCCATTTGACTCTCCAATCCACAGATTGGAAATAACATCCCGTAAAAAGGCCGGCAAATCATCTTCCGGGCTTAGATATGTCCCTTTGTATCCGGCATATTCACTTTTATATTCCCCGGCATATTCCGCGTATTCCGCCTGAAACCCCAGGTTATAATACTGTTCCTCCGCCAAAGGAAGAAGAGATGCAAGGGCGGAATAAGATTCTTCCTGTATATTATTTGGCGGTATAAAATCAGAAACGCTTAAAAAAGAACCAAGATTTTCTTTTTTAATTTCTTCCTTAAGCCTTGAAATCAATATTTTTTCGTTTTTTAGGGTTTCATCCGGGGATTTGCCCGAAACAATATAATAATAACCTTTTGAACCATGATTAAGCACCTTTGCGCTTTTAATTTCCGACATTTGCAATTCGCCGGACATAGTATAAAGGCTGGAAAGGGAATTTTTTATTTTGATATTATTTTTATTGACAATAATAACGGTTCCAAAAACCAGCGCCAGAATTACAAGAATTCCGTTTTTTAGGGGAAGCAGAACTTTTACAACAGAGTCAACAACCCCGCCGCAAACGGACGGGGCATGTTGTTCTTGTCCGGTTTTACGGAAAGGGAGCTTTCTTATGCCGGAAGGGACAGGAAAAAGCGGAAATATGCAAAGGACTGTTAAAAAAGTACTTAAAAGACCCGCCATTGAAAAAACAGCAAATTGTTTTAAAATAGCAAAGGGGGCAAAAAGAAATAAAACAAAACACAGCTCTGTGGATACAAAGCTTAAACAAAGGCTTTTAAGAATATGCCTTCTGATTTCGCCGCCCGATTTTAAATGCCCGTTTCCTTTCCATTGAATATAATAATGAATTGAATAATCAACACAGGTCCCTATCAAGGTAGTTCCAAAAACCAAAGTAATGATATGTATTTCCCTAAAAACCAACAAAGCCAAAGCCGCGCCAAAACTTATAGACAGCAGCGAGGCAAGCAGGGAAGAAATAACAGGCAAGGGGGCGCGAAAAATAAACAAAAACAAAAACAAAATCAGTATCAGGGCAATGGAACTAATTATAGATATTTCCCTTTGGGCATTTGACGAACTTTCATAACTGTGAAAAGGCACGCCTGAATAAAAAAATTCCGCCCCGCCGGAACTTTTTTTTATTTCCAAAACCGCATCGTATATTTCCTTTATGCCGCTCTTTTTGTTTGTTATTGACGCCCCTTCCGGAGAAAGACGCCCCCGAATAAGGACATAAAAAGCGCCGTCAACTTGCGCGGTCAGAACAGCGTCCCGCATCGACAAGCTTCCGGAACCGGGCAAAGAAGATGAAAGATAGTTCATTGTTATTCTTTGACTCAGCAAAAAGGGGTCTGTTTCAATATTATCCAGGGGAATAAAGTTAAACGGGCCGTATGCCAATTGAAGGGCATCCTGGGCTATTATATCCCCTTGATTTGCGTTTAAAAGCTCTCTTGTTTTTTCGTCCTGCAAAACAAAGCGGTACCGGTAAAAGAAATCCATTAACGGGGTTATAACATTGGCATCCATATAAAGATTAAGGCTTTCAAAGCTTTTGGAGGGTGATAACGCTTCGTATAATTGTACGGCGCCATTTTTGGCATTATCAAAATTGTCTGAGGACGCAAGAATGAATATTTGCCTTGAGGTTCCGGAAACGAGAATCCTGTCCGCTTCCTCTGCGGATTTGGCGCTGTTTGAACCGGGAATTATATCAAGAAGATTGGCATTAAAACCGACAGGGCCAATTAGAAACAGCGAAATAACAAACGCGCCAAACACCGCTCCATGAAAAAACACCCAAAGCCGGGGCGGAAAGGATTTTTTGAACTTGAAACAAGCCCTATTGGTTAAGCGAAAAATATGTTTTTTCATCATCGGTTAAGGCAGGAGGGAAATAATGATCAAAAAGGCTGTATTCTATTGAATCCCCGGATTGTTCGCGCATATAAATACTTTCTAAAACCTTTTCGCCTTTCATTACTATGCTTGAAGCAAATATCGAAACGGAAGCGTCCAGGGGCAAAAGCCCTATATGCCAGGCGCCATTGAGTTCCAGAAAATAGACTTTAAAGTTTTTAAGAAGCGTCTCCGGCTTGCCGGTAAAAACCGCGCTGATTAGCTCCGCAAGCCTTAAAAAGGTTTCGTTTCCCCTGGCGTCAAGAACCGTTTTTGGCCTTCCCGGACGGAACTGAACCATAAAATCTTTACCCACCGCCATGGTTGACGGAAAGGGTTTTAAAGTATCCCAAACCATGCCGTTTTCCGCATCTATAATAAAATTCCCCCGTGAAACAAGGGAACGGTTAAGTTTTGAAAGTGTTTTTTTTTGTTCAAAAGAACCCTTTATAACAGGATGCTCCGAAAGGCGGGAACAAAGTTCCAGAAAGCGGTTTTTGCTTTCGTCCCGCAGGGGGTATTGAAAAATATCCTCAATTCCATTTTCGGCACCAAAAAGAAGGACGGCATGAAAAACCATACACAGCGCAAAAACCCCGCCCTTTTTCATATCGGGGGCTCCAGGCCGGTTTTTCTAATTAAATCTTCTACTTTGTCCGTAAACCCCGGGGGACACACAAAACACGATTCACCGGCTTTAATATCAAAGGCCATTTGGGTACTTACGCCTTTTGTAACAATGGCGCCGGTTTTTGAATTGCGGATTTCGTATTTTATTTTAAGGCGGTTTTCGTACTCTTCCAGCACAGCCTTTACTATGGCGGATTCTCCGAATTTAAGGGGGCGCAGATATTTAACGGAAACTTCAATTACAGGAAACGTAAAGCCCGCTTTTTCCATTTCCAGGTAGCTAAAACCGATTTTTTCCAGAAGCCGGCGGCGGCCTATTTCAAAGTAATTAATATAATTCCCGTGCCATACTACCTGCATGGGATCAAGATCAAAAAATTCAACGTTGAATTCCGCATCTACCCAGATATTGTACGGTCCGTTTAAATCCTTTTGCATCATGTTCCTTTTGACCAAAAATCGTAAAAATTATACCACTGATGGGGATATTTTTTACAGTAGTATTCAAGGCGTTCCACAAAAAAAAGCGCCAATTTACGCGCCTCTGCCCTGCGTTCCTGTCTTGAACAATTAAACTCAATATCATTTTTATGCACATAAAAACCGTATTCCCCTTTAAGGGAAAGATCCCCCCGGCGCAGGGCAAAAACCGTATATACCGGCGCTTCCAAAAGCAAAGAGAGGATAAACACGCCCTGGGGAAAAGGCGCGTCCCGGCCAAGAAAGGGAAGCATAAAAACCGCGTCAGGGGAAGAAGCCGAAGTCCTGTCGCCGGCAATAACAACGAGTTCCCCCAGCGCAAGCTTCTCCTTAAGGCTAATCACCGTAGACGGCGTAATTTCATTGACGCTTACCAGGCGAAGTTTTGAATCCGGGTTAAGTTCTTCCAGCATACGGTTAAAATTTTTGGTTACCGAAAAATCAACCAGTGCCGTTACCGGGACATTTCTTGACACTCCGGTAAGGTTAAAGTTTGCAAGCCCCCTAAGCAGTTCCGCGTTCCCCAAATGGGAACAGACGAGCACCGCCCCTTTCTTTTTTTCAAGGCTGTCTATTAATTCTGTAATATCATCTTCCATAAAATGAAGTTTTTTAAAGGGATATTTGCCGCCCCAGGCTTCCATTTTTTCTACCAAAGCCAAAGAAAAAGAGATAATGGTTTTTAACGGGGAGCCAAAAGGCCTATAAGATCCTTTGGGCAAAGCCTTTTGTAAAAAACGGGCGGGGTCATTTCTGGCGGAAGATGAAAAAATAAAATAGAAAAAACCTACAGGAAAAGCAAAAAGCTTTAAAATAATCAGCGGAAAAAATTTAAAAATAATTAAAAGCAGTTTTATGGGGCCGTAACGCGAAGCTTTTTCCCTTCTTTTTGACCAGTGAAGATTGTCTTTGGGCGGGGATTCCATTTTTTACATTCCTTTTTGCCTTTTACTGTATTTTACCCGGAACCATATCAAAACAGGAAACCGTAAAACCATGCCAAAAAAGAGCCGGGTAAACATAAGGCTTAAGCGTATATTGTCTTTAACCATGTGGAAATGAGAAATGCCGTCCGGAAAATACCGTACCCTTACCGGAAAATAAAGGGGCCTCACCCCTGCCCAGTACAGGCGCACGAGGATTTCCGGATCAAAGCCCATACGGGTATCCATTGGAAAAAGCCGCCGGGCGTTTTTTTTAATTACCTCAAGGCTTTTCAAAACAGGATACACCCTAAAACCGCATAAGACATCGTTCAATTCCCCGGAAAGGGTTTCTACGGCAGCCCAAAAATTGGAAATCTTCCGCCCCGCCAGCCTGCTTCCGGGTGCGTCCCCGCTGTATTGGGGAAAACCGCAGATAATCCGTTCCGGGGCTTTGCGCGACTCTTCAAGAAAAAAAGCGGCCTTGGCTATATCGTGCTGACCGTCGGCATCTATCTGCAAAACATGGGACAGCCCCATAAGGCCCGCTTTTTCCATGCCCGCCATAACCGCGCCGCCTTTACCGGTATTTTTTTCCAGGGTTAATAGAACCACCCCGGGAAAAGCGGCGGCTTTTTCAAGATATGCTTTGGTTTCGCTGCCGCTCCCGTCGTCTACAAGAATAATGGGCAATCCCAGGGAAGACAATGTTCCGGTTATGGAAAAAGCTGTCTTTCCATGATTGTAAACCGGAATCAGCAGTCCCGCCCTAAAGGGCGTTAAGCCCGGCTTCATGGTTCCTCTGAAAGAAAAAAGGTCCCGGAAGAATACGCGGGCTTTCCGCCCTGCCCTGCAATACTGAAATTCAAAGCCCCGGTTTCTTTTTTAAAGGAAAAATTCAAAACAAGGGAAGAGCCGGGGCGTATCATATCCTGGAATTTTATCCTTTTGATTTCCCGGACCAAAAACCTGCCGTCAAAATATCGGGACAGCATATTTGTAATTATCGCAATTTGAGCGGCAGCCGGAAGCAGTTTGAATTCAGGAAAATGCCCGTCAAAATACGGGCTTTCAGACGGAACGGTAAATGAAACAAGCAGGGAATTATCTGTTTTTTCAATAACTTTTTCTTCCGTAATTTTGGGAATGTCCCAGGTTTCTTCAGGGTCCAGGGCTTCCCTATTGCTTCCTTTGGCAAAAAGAGCGCGAATTTCGTCCCGCTTTTTCTTACCCTGGGCATCCTGGGGCAGACTTTCGGGATAACGCCATTTTTTGGGAAGGGCGATATTCTCAAAAAACTGAGCCAAATAAGTGCGAAAATACTTGTTGATATCATGTTTTTCATACATGGCAAATCTATCTTTGCCCTTTTTATTTAAAACCAGGGCTGCCGCAAGGTACTGCCGCTTGTCTTCCATAGGTATGACGCACGCTTCCCCGGCCAAACCTGAATCGAGCAAACGGCTTTCTATCTCTGTCAGTGAAACGCGCTTTTCTTCTATTTTAACTACCGAATCGATACGCCCTTTTAAAAGAAAGCGCCCATCGGCAAAAATTTCCACAAGGTCGGCAGTTTCAAACCCCGACGGATCTTTGATATAGGGCGAGCGGATCACCAGGCACCCGTCCGGATTTTTCCATATCTCCGCGTTATCAAAGGGCGTCCATTCCATGCCGTTTTTAGACTGGCGCCAGGCTATCCCCGAAGTCTCGGTGCTGCCGTACACTTCCAGGGGCCAAAAACCAAAAATATCGCTGGTTTTTTGGGCGGTTTCGGGGGACAATACACCCCCTGATGTAAAGATCCAGGGTGATTTTAGGCTTAGGCTGCCCGGAG
>JAIRLQ010000364.1 GCA_031259345.1 Treponema sp. | reverse complement strand
ACTGTTGCCGATTCTGACGAAAGCGAACTTGCCGAGATGATGGTGGGCCATTCCGTGAGCTTCCGGGCCGGCAAAAAGCCTGCCCGGCCCGGTGATCTTATACTTAAGTTTGAAAACCTTACGGTAACAAGCTCAAGGGGTATTCAGGCTGTGCGGGATCTCTCCTTGGAGGTCCGCGCCGCAGAGATAGTGGGCATTGCCGGGGTTGACGGCAACGGCCAGTCGGAACTTGTGGCGGCTATCGCGGGGCTCCTTCCGGTTAAGTCCGGCCGTATTTATTTTAAGGGCGGGGACATTTCCCAGGAAAGCATACGCGGCCGTAATGTCCTGGGCATGGGTCTTGTTCCCGAAGACAGGCACAAGCACGGCCTTATTCCGGATTTCAGGCTGGACGAAAACCTTATCCTTAAAAGTTATAACCGTCCGCCGTTTTCAAACCGCCTGGGTTTCCTGCAATTTCCGGCTATTGTAAAAAACGCGGAGAACCTAATTGCCGAATTTGACATACGGGCGGGTAACGGGCCTGCCACGCTCGCCGCTTCCATGTCCGGGGGGAACCAGCAGAAACTTATAATTGCCCGGGAGATTGGCCTTTCCCCGGAGTTGCTTATTGTGTCCCAGCCGACCCGGGGGCTTGACGTGGGGGCTATTGAATATATACACAGCCGTATTATCGCGGAACGGGACAAGGGCAGGGCGGTACTCCTGGTCTCTTTTGAGCTTGATGAAATTCTGGGTCTTTGCGACCGCATTGCCGCCATTTCCAAGGGGCAGATAGCCGGCGTGTTTAATGCCGGGGATGTTGATGAGCGCCGCATAGGCGCAATGATGGGTGGCATCTGAATGAAGGAAAATCGAACCCTCAAAGAAAAGATCCTGGAAGTTTTTACCGCCTCCGACGGTCTTGTGTCGGTGTTTGTGGTGTTCCTTGGCTTTCTGGTGGCTACCATCCTTATTATTGCCGTAGGCCGGAAGCCCGGCGGCATGTATCAGGCTATATTGCAGGTAATCTCCGGCTGGGATTTGCGGCGCTTTACCTGGAACTCACGCTATATTGGCGAATGGCTGGTTGTGTCCATGCCCCTCATCCTCTGCGGTCTTTCCATGGGTTTTGCCGCCCGAACCGGCCTTTTTAATATCGGGGCCGAAGGGCAGTACGCGGCGGGTCTTACCGCCGCCCAGTTTGTGGCCCTTTACTTCCCCCATATACCGGTGCTTCACTGGGTATTGGCTGTTTTTGCGGCCCTCGCCGCCGGGGTTCTCTGGGGCGGCATCGTAGGGTTTTTAAAAGCGAAGTTCAGCGTTTCCGAAGTGGTGGCTACAATTATGATGAATTACATAGCCCTGTACCTTTCCCGGATTTTGACTATGCGCATCCCCGGTTCCAATACCTTCCAGACGCCGCCTTTTCCCGCTACTTCTCTTTTGCGGAGTCCGTTTATGGAAGTCATTACCAATAATTCGCGGCTTAATTACGGCATTTGGTTTACCATCGCGGCGGTTTTTTTCTATTGGATTGTTATGGAAAAAACCCGCCTGGGCTATTCTTTAAGGGCAACGGGGTTTAACAGGGAAGCTGCCCGTTACGGGGGTATCGGCGTAAAGGGCAGCATCACCGGCGCTATGGCGATTTCCGGGGCTTTTGCCGGCCTTGCGGGGGCCATTGTTTCTTTGGGCAGCTTTAGCGCCGGCCGGGTTCTCTCGGTGCAGGACGGCTACGGCTTTGACGGCATTGCCGTAGCCCTGGTAGGCAATTCCGGCGCCTGGGGCATAGTTCTGGCGGGGCTGCTTTTTGGAGTGCTTAAATCGGCCCAGCCCCTCATGCAGTCCCGGCAGATCCCCAAAGACATCACCTCGATAATTTTGGGCCTTGTGGTGGTTTTTATCTCCCTTAGGGCGGGGGTGAGGCTCATCATCGAATGGCAAATGAAGGAAAAAGCGCGTAAAGAAAGAACCGGGGAAGCCGCCCTGCCGGTGTCCGCGTCCGTACCGGACAAAGAGGGTTCCGGCAATGGTTGAATTTTTTAAAGTTATTTGGAATATGCTTCCCTCAACCCTGATGATAGTTGCCCCCATCCTCATTGCCGCTACGGGCGGTATGATCTGCGAACGGGCGGGTGTGGTAAACATAGCCCTGGAAGGTCTCATGGCCATCGGCGCCATGACCGCCGCCACTACCCATGTGCTCCTTGAGACCACCATCGGCTTTTCCATCCCCCTGGCCTTTGTCCTGGCCGCCCTGGCGGGCTGCCTTTTTTCGTTTATCCATGCCTTTGCTTCCATCACCCTTAGGGCCGATCAGGTGATCTCCGGTACGGGGATCAACCTCCTCTCCAACGGAATCACGGTGTTTTTCTGCCAGCTCCTCTTCCGTATGGATCGCAGCCAAAACTACCGTATGGGCATGCAGTCAGGCTTTGGCGGCATTTACCCTACGGCGTGGATTGCCCTTATCATCCTTGCGGCTGCCTGGTTTATGCTCTATAAACGCCCCTGGGGCTTAAGGCTCCGGGCCGCGGGGGAGCACCCCCATGCCCTGGCTTCCGCCGGGGTTAATGTCATCCGCATCCGCTATATAGCGGTGCTTATTTCCGGGATACTGGCGGGAATCGCCGGAGCTTGTATCGTTCTTACCCAGGATATCCAGTATACGGTGAGCACCATCAACGGCAAGGGTTTTATTGCCCTGGCGGCGGTTTCTTTTGGCCGCTGGCTTCCCCTGGGAATTTTGGGTTCAAGTTTTCTCTTTGGCGCTTCATCCTCCCTGGCGGTAAACATTATCAATATAGATGTACTTAAATCCCTGCCCTCGGAACTTTTTAGTCTTATGCCGTATCTTATTACCCTTATTACCCTTATTGTGTTTAGCGGCAAAGACTATGCCCCCCGGGCCTCGGGACAGCCTTATGATAAAGGAGCGGGTCTATGATTCAGGATATTTATAAAGAAGATGAAGGGACGCCGCACAATGCGGCATTGCCCACAGATATCGCAAAGACTGTGCTAATGCCCGGCGATCCTTTAAGGGCACAGCATATTGCCAAAACATATCTGGAAAATGTCAAACAGTGGAATTCTGTGCGGAATATGTTTGGTTTTACCGGTTTGTGGGAAGGGCGGCCCGTCTCGGTAATGGGTTCCGGCATGGGCGCGCCCAGCATTGGCATTTATTCTTATGAACTGTATTCCCATTACGGGGTAGAGAATATTATCCGCCTGGGAACTTGCGGCGGTATGGTAAAAGAGCTGGAACTGGGGGATATTGTGTTTGCCCTTGCCTCGTCCACCAATTCCGCCTATGCCGCCCAGTATCACCTGGACGGGACATTTTCCGCCTGCGCCGATTACGGCCTTTTGGAAAAAGGCGTCGCCGCCGCCCGTTCCATTGGCTGCCGCTTTATTGTTGGGAATGTGTTTTCATCGGACCTTTTTTCCCTTTATAGCGCCGAAGGCAGCGAGGGCTGGCAGAAATGGGCGCGTATGGGCTGCCTTGCCACGGATATGGAATCCTATGCCCTTTACTGCAACGCCGCGTATCTGCGTAAAAAGGCGCTTACCGTCCTTGCCTGTTCGGACTCCAATGTAACAGGCCACAGTCTTAGCGCGGCGGAGCGTCAGACCTCCCTGGTCAACATGTTTAGGATAGGGCTAAGTTTCGCGGGGTAGAGCGGCAAACTCCCGACGAAATTTACTGGACACAGCGTCCTTTTTTTGCTAATATATAAGAGTCTTTCCCAAAACTTCAGTTTTTGGAAAGCTTCTTAAAACAGTTAATATGGCGCCGTACCCAAGCGGTAAGGGAGTGGTCTGCAAAACCATTATGCAACAGTTCGATTCTGTTCGGCGCCTTTTGTTTATTTCATAATTCTTTATCTTATTTACTGTAAGAACTGCTAAACCCGGCGCGGAACCGGGCTTCCATAAAGAAGCTTTCTATGCTATAGTCTTCTAAGACTAAGAGGGGTGACCGGCCGGCATTAAGGCCCCGGGCATTCCAACAAATGGCCCTATAGCTCAATGGATAGAGCCCAAGCCTTCTAAGCTTGTTATGATGGTTCGATTCCGTCTAGGGTCAATAGTTAGGGCAGCCCCTCTTGCCAATTCCTACAAAAACGTAGTATTATTTGGCATGGAAACTGCCGATGCTGCAATAGAAGAATATGAAATCCTGTTTGAGATAATTCGCACTTTTGACAAATATGTAGAATTACGCACCGCGTTGGGGCCGCTTTTGTCCCTGCTGGAGAACCGTACCGCCCTTACCCGCGGTATGGTAACCCTTTTGGACCGGAAGACCGGGATGCTTAAAATTGAGGAAGCCTTTGGGCTTTCCCCGGAAGAAAAGAAGCGGGGGGTTTACCGCCTGGGAGAGGGGCTGGTCGGGCATGTGTTTGAGTCCGGGGCAGCCTTTGTCGCGCCGGATCTTTCCAAAGAAAACCGCTTTCTTAACCGCGCAAAAAACCGCACCAGGCAGGACATGAAGGGGCTTAGCTTTTATTGTGTGCCTATCCGTTCGTCAGGCTCGGTGATAGGTACGCTTTCCGCGGAACGCTGGATTCAGAGCGAAAATCCCAGGGAAAGAAACGCGTACATGGCCCGGGACAAATCCTTTTTGGAAAAAGTTGCCGCCATAATAGCGGACTCCGTACGGCTTAGGGAACAGATTGCGGAAAGCGGCCATGTCAGGCAGGATGACCATGAAGCCGGACACGGCGTTCAGGGCAAACTTGACGCGGGTTCCGAAATTATCGGAACTTCCGGGGCAATGCGCCAGGTTTACGAGATGATTCTTCAGGTAGCGCCCAGCGACGCCACGGTGCTTATTACCGGTGAAAGCGGCACGGGTAAAGAACTGGTTGCCGCCGAGCTTCACAGACTTTCAAAAAGGGCATCGTCGGCGCTTATAAAAACCAACTGTGCCGCCCTGCCCGAATCCATTATCGAAAGCGAACTGTTTGGACACGAAAAAGGAGCTTTTACCGGCGCCATGATCCAGCGCATAGGCCGTTTTGAAATGGCTAACCAGGGTACGATTTTTTTGGACGTAATCGGCGATATTCCCCAGCAGATTCAGGTAAAACTCCTTAGGGTGCTGCAGGAACGGGAACTGGAACGGGTTGGGGGAAACAAAACCGTCAAGGTTGACGTCCGGGTAATAGCCGCCACCAACCGGAACCTGGAAGAAGAAGTCCGTTCCGGGCGTTTTCGTAAGGACCTCTATTACCGGCTTAATGTAGTACCGATACATCTTCCCTCGCTTAGGGAACGCAAAAGCGATATTGTTCTTCTGGCGGATTATTTTACCGAAAAATACGCCGAAAAAAACAACAAGCCGATTAAGCGCATTTCTACCCCGGCTATTGATCTGCTTACCAGCTATTCCTGGCCGGGCAATATACGGGAACTTGAAAACTGTATTGAGCGGGCGGTGATTCTTTCCACTGACGAGGTGATACATTCGTATAATCTGCCGCCAAGCCTGCAGTCCGCGGTGTCCACCAATACCGGGCCTACTTCCACATTGGAAGCAGCCCTTTCCCGGCTGGAAAAAGAACTTATTGTAGAAGCCCTAAAGATTACCAACGGCAATATGGCCGCCGCCGCCCGCCACCTGGGCATTACCGAACGGCAGATGGGGCTTAGGATGCGTCATTATGGCATCAATTGGCGGCTCTACAGGGCGACAAAAATGTAGGACTTTGTTTAAAAGACTACTTTTTTGTTGGAAAATCAACTAAATCTTATTTTAAAAATATTTTTGACGGCAATTCTCTAAAACCTCCGGGGCCGTGGGCCGAATTTAACGCTACCTTTTTGTATGAAATTAGGCGCTGAATACGCCTTTCGGTTCTTTTTTCCCGGCGTTATCCGTTTTTCATAATTTATTTAAGTTTATAAAGCCACTTGGCACGGTTCCTGCTAAACAGACTGTAACTGATAAAAGTTTAATAGGAGGATGGAAAAGTGCGCAAAAGGTTTTTTATTTTGGTGGTGCTCTTTCTGTGCGTAGGGGGTATTTCCCTTTTTGCCCAGGAGAGTATTGAATCCCTAGGATTCTCTCTGGATGTGGTGTGGCTGTTCGTCGGCGCTATCCTGGTATTCATCATGCAGGCAGGTTTTGCTTTGGTTGAAACCGGTTTGACCCGGGCGAAAAACGCCACCAATATCACCATGAAGAATGTCATGGATTTCTGCTTCGGCGCCATCGTGTATTGGGCTCTAGGCTGGGGCTTTATGTACGGGAAAGATGCCCTGGGTGGATTAATCGGAACCGATCAATTCTTCTATAGCCCCATGGAAGTGAGTATTGATAACGGCAATTTCTTTAAAACATGGTTTTTCCAGGTAGTTTTTGCGGCCACTGCCGCCACTATCGTGTCCGGGGCTATGGCGGAACGTACCCAGTTTAAATCGTACCTTATTTATACCTGCTTTATTTCAGCTTTTATTTATCCCATTTCCGGCCATTGGGTTTGGGGCGGCGGCTGGCTTGCCAATCTTTCGACCCCTTTCCACGACTTTGCCGGTTCAACGGTAG
>JAIRLQ010000306.1 GCA_031259345.1 Treponema sp. | reverse complement strand
ACTGCCCTGGGCAGGGAACTGTCTATTTTTTTAATTTCGTTTTCTACGGATTCAACTTTGCTTAAAGCGGCAAGCTGAATATAGTACTTTCCCTTTTCAAGATCCGAAATTACCGGTACGGAAAAATTGTTTGTCTGCGGGTAGCCGGGGCTTGTTTCACCCGGTATTGTTTCGTAGGGAGCGGCATTATAGACAGGAAGATCTTTGGCCGGTGAAGGGCTTTCGCCTACCGGAGGAATAAGTTCGGCTTCACTGATAAAATATTCTCTTTCATACCTGTCGGGCACAGGCGCCGGGGCAATGACATCCTTTTCGTCAATCAAAAGTCCGGGCGCTTCGGGAACTTTTGAGCCCGCCTCTTCAAGGGCATATTCGTACTTCTGCGGGGAACGCATAAAATCCGGCAATGCGGTCCCGGGGCTGGTGTCCGAAACCGGTACAGCCGTCATGCTGTCGCCAATAACCGGCATTTCCCTTGAGCCGCTTTCTTCAACAGCGCCGGAAGCGGATATTGCCGCTTCAGCTTCGGCTGTTTCAACTCCGGCCGCGCCCGGCGCCGCTTCGGCTGCCACGCCCGGTACCGCTTCGGCTGTTTCAACCCCGGCTGTGCCCGGCGCTGCTTCGGCTGCCGCCTGAGGCGCAATAGCAAGCGGTGCGGCAGAGCCGGCGGATGTCGCGCCCGGCGCAGCTTCAACCCCGGCTACATCCGGCGCTGTTTCGGCTGCTTCAACCCCGGCTGTACCTGGCGCCGCTTCGGCTGCCGCCTGAGGCGCAATAGCAAGCGGCATGGCCGAGCCGGCGGATGCCGCACCCGGCGCAGCTTCGGCAGCTTCAACCCCGGATGTCGCACTCGGCGCCGCTTCGGCTGTTTCAACCCCGGCTGTGCCCGGCGCAGCTTCGGCAACTTCAACCCCTGCCGCACTCGGCGCCGCGGCAGGCGTTTCAACCCCGGCCGCATCCGACGCCGCTTCGGCTGTTTCAACCCCGGCCGTACCCGGCGCAGCTTCGGCTGCCGCCTGAGGCGCAATAGCAAGCGGTGCGGCGGAAGCGGCGGATGCCACGCCCGGCACCGCGGCGGGGTCAAAATCCGGATCACCGGAACTTATTTTACCTTCGGTAAAGCGCGCGAAAGCTACAGGATCCGCGGGCTGGCTCATCTTAACCCGGCCTATGGAACGGCTTTGAAGTTCTATGGCGTCGGCGGCGTCCCTGGACAGCATTACCAGAAGCCCCGGAGTTTCAAGAGTGCCTGCTACAATTACCCGGATAGTCCTGCCGTTGGCAAGGTTTGTTATATCCACAACAGTGTTTCCGGGGAAAGAATTGGTAGCGGCATAATAGCCCGATTCGGGCAAAGCGCCGGGCGCGGCGACAGCGGCGGAGCCTTCCCAGACAGAAGCGCTTAAAAGCAGCAAAACCGCGGCTACAACTAACAAGCCAATGCTAATCTTCTTCATACACTTTACCTGACCTTTAAATGGCGCGCCACAGCCTTGCCAACCTGTTTTGCGCTTTTATATTCTTCTTCAAGGGTTGCCCCGTCTCCGGCGGGGAATTTTTCCTGGTACTGGAGCTCCTGGGTTGATGTGGAAAATATCCTAACCAGGACCGAGGCGGGTTTTATTTTTTTATTTTCAACTTTGTATTCAACAATGATAAGAACAAGGGACTCCGCGCCGGAGACGGACGCTTCGTCATAATCACTCCTGATTTCATCGGGGAATTCTTTTTGGGGGAATTCCGCAAGGCGTATGACAGCCCCATTGCTTACAATGTGGCCGGCGTCAAAAAAAGCTCCCATAAGGCCGTCTTCCCACAGAGTGGAATATTCACCCGCGTCAACTCCATTTTCAATACCGGTTTCTACCACCAAAAAGGAAACCATAGCGGCAGAAACGGGAAACCCTGTAAAAATGAAAACCAGAGCAGGCACAAGCAACTTTTTGAACATACACTCCCCCTAAAAACCGTGCCGGGTATCTTCCGGACCCCGGATTGGACAGTTCTCTATTTACAGTTTCGGCACAAAAAGGTTTAATCTTAATCCATGAACTACTATGCGTTACAAGTTAAAACCAGAGGCGAAGCGAAATACATCAAACTGTTTCGCGCCACCCATCCGGAAATTAAAATGCCGATTTACTTTCCCCAGCGGGCTTTGGATATAAGGCGGGCAGGAAAAATCATACATACCAAATCGGCAATTTTTCCGGGCTACATTTTTATCGAAATAGACAATGATGATGATATCCTCAATTACCACTGGGCGTTCCGCCGCACCGACGGATTTTTCCGGTTTTTGCGTTCCAATCAAAATATTGTTCCCCTGGCGGACCGGGATCTTGAACTGGTACTGCATTTTATTAAACAGGCAGATGCCCTTGCGGGTAAATCCAAAGTTGTTTTTGATGAAAATTCCCGTATTTCCGTAATAGAAGGGCCTCTTGCGGGGCTTGAGGGGAAGATAATAAAAGTCGATAAAAGAAAAGGGAGGGCAAAAATCCGCCTTGATCTGTACGATGATTCTTTTACCATCGATTTGGCCTTCGAAATGCTGGAAAGCGCGGAACAACAGCACAAATGACCGCTTCTAAAACAGGAAAGTTATATATTATCGGGGCTGGTTATGCAGGCCAGAACCTTGCCAAAGAGATACGCCAGAAAGGCGTCTTTGGCGAGGTTGTAGCTTTTCTGGATGATAATCCCGAAAAAATAGGCCGTAAGATTGGCAAAATCCCCGTGCTGGGTCCCATCCGCGATGTTGCCCGGCTTCTGCGCCTCCACCCCGCGGATGAGGCCATTATCGCCATTCCCAGCGCCAGCCGCGAATACTTGGAAGAAATTTACCGCATCCTTAAAGACGCGGGTTTTGAAAAAATCCGCATACTCCCGGGTATTTCCCAAATTATCGAAGGCGACGCCCACCTTATCCAAACCCGTTCCATAGACCCCCAGGATCTTCTTGGGCGCACGCCGGTTACGGTAAACCTTAAACAAAGCCTTTCTTATCTTAGGGGCAAGCGGGTACTGGTAACAGGAGCCGGGGGTTCTATAGGCAGCGAACTCTGCAGGCAGCTCCTTTCAGGCGGGGCGGCGCGGCTTTACCTTTTTGGGCATGGGGAAAATTCAATCTATCAGATTGATAAAGAATTAAAGATACTGCAGGAAGAGGGGGTTGGTGAAAAAGCTTCAATCGTGCCCATCATAGGGGATTTAAAAGACAGGGATTACATGAACTATATTCTTGCCCATGTTAGAGCCGATGTAGTTTTTCATACAGCGGCCTATAAACATGTCCCCATGATGGAAGAAAACCCCGTGGCTGCCATAGAGAACAACCTCTTCGGTACGGACAACCTTATCAACGCGGCGAAAAAAACCGGAGTTAAACGTTTTGTCCATATCACCACCGACAAGGCGGTTGAACCTGTTTCCGTCTACGGCGCGTCCAAGTATTTTTGCGAACGCCTTGTATTGGACGCCGCCGGTAAAAACGCTCCCGGGGGCGTTAACTTCATGGTGGTACGTTTTGGCAATGTGCTGGGTTCCCGGGGATCAATTATGCCCCTTTTCCAGAAACAGATTGAAAGAGGCGGCCCGGTAACCGTTACCCACCCCGAGATGCGCCGTTATTTTATGACAATCCCCGAAGCCTGCTCCCTGGTACTTAAAGCCGGCGGGGTCGGAGAACCGGGAAACCTCTACCTGCTGGACATGGGGGAGCCGGTACGCATTACAGACCTTGCGGAACAGATGATACAATTTTACGGCCTTGAAAGCGGCAAGGATATTGCCATTGAATATGTGGGGCTGCGTCCGGGGGAGCGGCTTCAGGAAAAACTCTGGTGGGATCACGAGACGCCCTGCCCTACCCCCTTTGACCGGATCCTTAAAGTTGAAAGCCCTGGTAACGCCGCCTGCAATATAGACGAGGTTATGGAAGCCCTGCGGCCTATCTGCCGTTTTGACCCAAACCATCCCGAAACATACCGTAATGCGGAACTTTTAAGGGAACTTTTAATGAACAAATACGTATGAGATGAATATGAACCTGCAAGATAATTTTATTCCCTTCCACCGCCCTTTTATCGGCGCCAAAGAAGAAGAAGCCGCCATCAGGGTTTTGCGTTCGCTCTGGCTTACCACCGGCAAAGAAACCCAGTTTTTGGAGCAGGAGTTTGCGGCATACCTTGAAAGTAATTATTCGCAACCCGCAACTCATTCCATACACCCGGAACCCCTTGCCTGTCTGGCCGTTAATTCGGCAACATCAGGTCTCCACCTTGCCCTGGAAGCATGCGGCGTAATGCCCGGGGATTTGGTGCTTGTACCCACATACACTTTTACCTCTTCCGCGGAAGTAGTGCGTTATCTGGGGGCGGATGTGGTTTTTGTTGATTCCCTCCCGGGGGGGTTCCATATTGACCCTGTTTCCCTGGAAGAAACCCTGAAAAAACTCCCGCCCGGGAGAGCAAAAGCGGTAATGCCCGTACATTTCGGCGGCCTTCCCTGCGATATGGAAGCCGTTCTTTCGATAGCGGAAAAATACAGCCTTAAAGTGATAGAAGACGCCGCCCACTCTTTTCCTTCGCCTTTAGCCCCAAGCCCCCATGTAGGCCCGGGCGTCATGGCAGGATGCGCCGGAGACGCCGGCGTATTTTCGTTTTATGCCACCAAAACCATAACCACAGGCGAAGGAGGCATGATAGCTACCAGAAACAGCGCTCTTGCAAAACGTATGTCCATTATGAGATCCCACGGAATAGACCGCAGTATCTTTAAACGTTACACAGACAAAAAAGCGTCCTGGTACTATGAAGTGCTTGCGCCGGGTTTTAAGTACAACATTCCCGACCTCCTTTCCGCTGTCGGAAGAGCGCAGCTTTCACGGACAGACGAAATGCTTGCCCTGCGCCTTGCAATCGCAAAGCGCTACGACGAAGCTTTTGCGGGCGACAAACATTTTACCATACCGCCTACAGGCCCCGGCGACGCCCGCCACCTCTACCCCATACGGATCAACAGCCGGGCCCTGCGTATTGGCCGCAATGAATTTATCGAAAGATTGCAGGAACAGGGCATAGGCGTATCGGTGCATTTTATCCCCCTTCATACCATGCCCTATTACAAACAACGCTACAATTTAAACGAAACCGATTTCCCCAATGCCCTGGAAAGCTACAGCCGGGTTATTTCTCTTCCAATTTGGCCGGGCATGACAGAAAATCAGGTTGAACGGGTTATTACAGTGGTCAAAAACCTGGGAATTACATATACTTTTTGATGTGTTTATAGAAGATGTTTCTGTCCGGGGAATGCTGTACGCCGTTACCATACGATCCCCGGCGGCCAGGGGCCGGCTTGTAGAAATCAAAACGCCCCGGCTGCCCAATTCATATACCCTGGTTATCCCCGCCGATATACCCGGGAAAAACCAGCTTTACAACAGCCCTGTCCAGCTTTTGGCGGATAAAGCCGTTTCGTACATCGGGGAACCGGTGGCGATTTTAGCCGGCCCGGACGAGCTTAAAGTTGAAGAATATGCCCGCTTGTGTGTTGTTACTGTAGAAGAAGAAAAAGCTGTTTTTTCCCTTGATCCCCAAAAAAGTGAAGCGCTAATAAAACAAAGGGATTATTCAAACGTCCCCTGGGGGCAGGAAAGCGCCGGGGCTTTAAAAGAAAGCTATACTTTAATTACCGGAAAGTATAGCACATCCCTGCAGGAACATTGGTATTCCGAACCCCATGGCGCGGTTGCTTTTTTTTCGGAAAAAAAACTTACAGTCCATACTTCAAGCCAGTGGACAAGCCATGTAAAATGTTCCCTTGCCATTGCCCTAAAAATGGATAAATCAAACATTACCATAGAGAGCACCCGGCCGGGGATTACCCTGGACGGCAAACTGTGGTATCCATCCCTTGTTTCCTGCCACGCGGCCCTGGCTGCCCTGGTAACCAAAAAGCCCGTTAAACTTATGCTTACCCGGGATGAAGATTTTTTCTATTCCCCCAAACGCAGCCGAACCGAAATTTACATAAAAAGCGGTCTGGGAGAAAAGGGAAAAATTGAGGGAACGGAAATAACAGCCCTTCTGGACCTGGGCAGCCAGGGCGTTTTTACAGACGAAATACTGGATCATACCTGTCTTGGCTGCCTCGGCTTCTATAAACTGGGAAAAATAAAGCTTGAAGCAAAGGCGCTTAAAACCAATCTTCCGCCCATGGGTCCCATGGCGGGCATGGGGCTTTCCCAGGGCGCCTTTGCCATGGAACGGCATGTGTCCCGCCTTGCGGATATACTGCGGGAAGATCCCGCCGAATGGCGGAAGCGTAACTGCCTTACAAAAAAAGATTCCCTTGCCATAGGCATTCCCTTAAAGAACTCCGTGCCGGTGCCGGAATTAATCGACACCGCGGCGGCGATGGGCGATTATTACCGCAAATGGGCTTCTTACGAACTCTTAAGGCAGAGGCGGCGGAACACGGAGTGGGAGATACATTCCGAACCCTTACGGGGAATCGGCGTTGCCACGGCGTATCAAAGTTCCGGCTTTCTTTATACCGGCGTCGAAAAAGGGGTCTACAGTCTGGAAATAACCCTGGGAAAAGCGGGAGGGCTGGAAATCAGAAGCAGCATTGAATGTTCCGGCTCAAATGCCCGGATTTGGCGGGAAATTGCCAGGGAAATCCTTTCGGTAGAAGAAGAAAAGATAAAAATTATTTCCTCCGGCGATGCTCCCGATTCGGGCCCCGACAGCATGTCCCGGAAAATAACAGTTATTACCCGCCTGGTAGAAAAATGCTGCAAGGCCATACGGCACCAGCGTTTCCGTGATCCCCTGCCTATAAAAGTACGCCGCCAGGTAAAGGCGGACAAAAAGATCCCCTGGGGCGGCGTCCAGGCCAGCGTACCGGACGGTGAAAAACCCGCCGACTTTAACGCCTTTGCCAACCCCGGCTGGGGCGCCGCAATAGTAGAGGTAGAAATCGACCGTGTTTCGCTTAACCCCATACTCAGGGGGGTTTGGATGGCCGTGGACGGCGGCAAAATCCTCTCCCAAAGCAGAGCCCGGCGCTCACTCAAAACCGGAATAATTCAGGCTTTAAGCTGGGCAGAACGGGAACAGGTCGTTTACGATGAAGGCATG
>JAIRLQ010000269.1 GCA_031259345.1 Treponema sp. | reverse complement strand
AAAACGAAGCCAGGCTTTCCCGGGCAGCCATGGAAACATTATCTATTATCGCCTACCGCCAGCCTATAACCAGGGCCGAAGTTGAAGGTATCCGGGGCGTACAGGCTGACAACATGATTCGCCTGCTGATTGAACGCAACCTCATCCATGAAGATGGCAAAAAGGATGTCCCGGGCAAACCGGTTTTATTCAGCACTACCAAAGAATTCCTCAGGCTTTTCAGGCTGAATAGCATTGCTGAACTTCCAAAACTGGACGAAAGTGAGTCGGATCGCTTTGAACTCGACGCTGAATAAAATAAAAGGGAAAAATTAGGAATGGGTAATGAAACATTAAAAGAAAACTTTTCCTCATCCTCCATTCCTGTACGGTTGCAGGTTTTTTTGGCGCACGCAGGCGTTGCGTCCCGGCGGGCAGCCGAAGACTTGATAGCACGGGGGAGGGTGAGCGTAAACGGCGTTACAATAAGCGAAATGGGCTTTAAAGTTTTGCCCAAAGATACAGTGATGGTAGACGGCAGGCCGGTAGAAACGGAAACCCGTTTTCTTTACCTGGTTCTGAATAAGCCGCCGGAATACATCTGCGCTTCAGCCGATCCCCAGGGGCGGCCCCTGGCGCTGGATCTTCTTCCGGCTGTAAAGGAAAGGCTTTACAATGTAGGCCGCCTGGATTATCTTTCTTCCGGGCTTGTGCTGTTTACCAACGATGGTAGATTTGCCGCTAGGGTAGGGCACCCCAGTTCCGGAATCGAAAAGGAATACCTGGTAGAATCAAGCGTACCAATTCCTGAACGCGCAATAGAAGAATTTGGCAGGGGTGTGGTTATTGACGGCATTTTATACAGGGCCCATAAAATAGAAAAAACAGGCCGTTCTTCTGCCAGGGTAATTTTGCTCGAAGGCAAAAACCGTGAGATCCGCCGGGTTTTTTCACATTTTCATCTTCATCCGTCTAAACTTCAACGGATCCGTATAGGTCCGGTCAAAATAGGCGATTTAGCCGAGGGCGGCTCAAGACCCCTTACCGGAGCGGAAATTGACGAATTGTTTCGGGGAGCATAGTTTGGTAATAGCGATAGACGGGCCTGCGGGCTCAGGGAAAAGCACCATTGCGCGTCTTCTTGCCGGGGGGCTTAAACCGGTAAACGGGAAGCCCTTTACCTATATCAATTCGGGGAACCTCTACCGGGCCATAAGCCTTGGCTGTCTTGAAAGGGGGATATCCTTTGAAGATGAGGAAAAAGCCCTGGAATACGCCAAAAATGCCCGTATCGAGTACAGGGGCGCTTCGGTCTTTTTGGATGGCAAAGATGTGACGGACAGGCTTCATACCGATACAATCGACAGTTTTTCGGCGCCTCTTTCGGCTATAGTTCCCATAAGGCATGTGGTTAACGATCTTGTAAGAAAGCTTGCCTCGGGCTGTAACGCCGTGGTAGAAGGCCGGGACATGACCACCGTAGTGTTCCCCAACGCGGAACATCGCTTCTACCTTGACGCTTCGGCGGATGCCAGGGCCAAACGCCGGTACGGGGAGGGGGTATCGGGCTTAAGTCTGGAAGAAATAAAGACGGCCATTCTTGCCCGGGACGAGATTGACAAAAATAAAATTGAGGGAAGCCTTAAAATCGCTCCCGGAGCAAGGTATATCGATACTTCGGACTTGACCATAAACGAAGTTTATGACAGATTAATAGAGAATATTCAGATGGAAGGAATTAGCATGACGCAGAAGGATGTGGATACGAGCACTACGTTCGAAGACACTGATAAGAAGGATGACCAGGAAGAAAAATCATTTTCTTCCACAGAAAGCATCCAGACTCAACTACAGGAAGAGTATCTCAAAAATCTCGAGCAGCTCGAAGAAGGGCAGTTGTTTGAGGGGACCGTGATCCAGGTTACTCCGGATCAGGTATTCATCGACATTCGTTACAAATCGGAAGGTAAAATACCTATCGAAGAATTTGACGAAACTCCCCAGGTTGGGGACAAAGTTCAGGTTATTCTCGAAAAAAAAGAGAACAAACGCGGCGAGGTAGTGGTCTCCAAGCAAAAAGCCGACAGCAAGATTTTCTGGAAAAATCTGCATCAGGCTTTTAAAGATCACTCGGTTATCGGGGGCGTAATAGAAAAGACGGTTAAAGGCGGTTTCGATGTCAATCTGGGCGCCGGTGTGCATGCCTTTCTGCCTATCAGCCAGTCCGACGCCCAAAAGGTCGAAAAACCCGAAGCGCTTTTGGGGCTTAAGGCCAAGTTTTATATTGAGCGGCTTTACGCGGACAACAAGGTCAATATCGTTGTAAACCGCCGTAAATTCCTCGAAGAAGAAATCGAGCGGAAACGGAATGACTTTTTTGCCAATACCCAGATCGGTTCGGATATTGACGGGGTTGTAAAAAGCTTTACTTCCTTTGGGGCCTTTATCGATTTGGGCGGTTTTGACGGCTTGCTTCATATAAACGACATGAGCTGGGGCCATGTTACCCGGCCAAAAGATTTTGTCCGCAAGGGCCAGGAAATTCGCCTTAAGGTGATCCGTATAGATCCTGTCGAAAAGCGCATCAACCTTTCGCTTAAACATTTTTCAGATGATCCTTGGGTGCACTTTGAAGACAAATACCATGTTAACGACATAGTAAAAGGCAAGGTAACCAAGCTTACCGATTTTGGCGCTTTCATCGAACTGGAAGAAGGTATCGAAGGGCTGGCCCATATTTCGGAATTTTCCTGGGTCAAAAAGATTCAAAAGCCCAATGAAATAGTCAATATCGGCGACGAAGTAGAATGTATGGTGCTGGGCTACGATCTTCGGGAAGGCAAAGTTTCACTGGGCCTTAAGCAGGTTACTGCCAATCCCTGGAACGAAATAGACGAGAAATATCCCGTTGGAACACGCCTTACAAGGAAAGTTGTCAAGCTGACCAATGCCGGCGCGTTTATCGAGCTGGAAGAAGGTATAGACGGCTTCCTCCACGGGGATGATATTTCCTGGACCAAAAGGATTAAGCATCCGGGCAGTGAAATTCAGATAGGCCAAGAGATTGAAATAATGGTTATCTCAATTGACCGTGATACCAGGAGCATACGCCTTGGCATTAAACAGCTTTCGGAAGATCCCTGGCAGAACTTTGCCAGGGTATACAGGCCGGGCAGCCAGGTAGAAGGCGAGATTTCTTCGGTAACAGATTTTGGTGTTTTTGTACGGGTTCCCGGCGGTATCGAAGGGTTAATCCATAAAACCAACCTTCCGGATAACCGAGAGGAAACGCCGGAAGACGCCCTTAAAAAGTACAAGGTTGGGGATAAAATCAAGGCGGTTGTGCTGGAAATTCAGCCGGACAAACAAAAAGTCGCCTTCTCCATCAAGGATTACCAGCGAAAAATGCAGCAGGAAGAGATTTCCCGTTACATGTCCGGTGAAGAATCCGGAGATTCTTATACTTTGGGGGATTTTCTTAAATCAAAATCCTCAAACGGCGGTAACGGCGGCGAGAACGCCGGGGAGTAAATTTCTCTCCAATGCTGTCAAAGATTGAAGTCCAAAAATTTAAAACTCTAATTGAGATTAATGGGCTCATTAATTCAAATTATTCGAACCTCAACTCTCTTTTGACCCAAATTCTCGATTCCGCAACCCGTCTCTGCGGCGGTGAAGCGTCAAGTTTACTTTTGGTGGACAAGGAATCCAAAGAACTTTATTTTGAAGTTGCTCTGGGGGGATCCGCCGTTGAGGTAAAGCGATTTACCGTCAAAATGGGGGAGGGTATTGCCGGCTGGGTTGCCCTTCATAATAAATCCATCATTGTAAACGACGCCGAAAGCGACAAGCGCCACCGCCACGATATTTCAAAATCCGTCAATTATCCCTCAAAAACCATGATTGCCGTTCCCATGAGGGTTAAAGATGAATGTCTGGGGGTAATTGAACTTATAAATAAAAAAGACGGCAAAATGTTTGATCAGGAAGATCTTGAATGGCTTGAGATTTTTGCCAATCAGGCGGGTATTGCAATTTCCAATGCCCGGAGCCTTGAAAAGGTACATTCCGAAATTCATTTGCTGCAGAATCAGCTTAGCGCGGAACAGGGCTACCATACCCTTATAGCCAAAAGCCCGGTCATTCTGGAAAAGCTTGAGATTATAGACAGGGTTGCCAAGACTGAGTCTTCGGTTCTTATTTTGGGGGAGAGCGGGGTAGGGAAGGAAATTTTTGCCGAGCAGATACATATACGCAGCAAGCGTTCCGCAAAACCCTTTGTACGGGTTAACTGCGCCGCCCTTCCGGAAGGCCTTTTGGAAAGCGAGCTTTTTGGACATGTAAAAGGCGCTTTTACCAATGCCATTTCGAACCGCCAGGGACGTTTTGAATCTGCCGACGGGGGGACTATCTTTCTGGATGAAATAGGAGACCTGCCCCTTGCGTTACAGGCAAAGCTGCTCAGGGTGATTCAGGAACGTACTTTTGAAAAAGTAGGGGCCGACAACACAATAACCGTAGATGTCCGTATTCTTGCGGCTACCAACCATGATATAGAAAAACAGGTAGAGAAGGGTGAGTTTAGGAGTGATTTATATTACCGGCTCAATGTACTCCCGCTGTTCATACCTCCCCTGCGCCAGCGCCCGGAAGATATTTCCGCACTGGCGGATTTTTTCCTGCGGAAGTTCATGGCAGAGACAAAAAAACAATTTGAAGGTTTTTCCGGGGAGGCCCTTGAAACCATGCTCTCCTATTCCTGGCCGGGTAATATCAGGGAACTGGAAAACTGTATCGAACGGGCCTGCGTAATCGGCAAAAACAAACAGATCATGGCGGAAGATCTGCTTCTTAAAACAACCTTTTCACATCCTTTTCAGGAATCCGGCGAACGTAACCTGAAAAACGCCATCAACGCATTTAAAACCCGCTTTATTCAAAGGGTTCTGGAAGAAAACAACTGGAATCAAACCGAAGCTGCAAAAGACCTGAATATACAAAGGACATACCTTTCCAGGCTTATTAAAGAATTGGGAATTAATTCAAAGGAATAAGGAGTATATTACATCATGGCTTTAAACCACGACAAAAATGACTTTAGCTTTAACGACAAATTAAACGATTTTCTTCAAAAAAACCGCAAAGGGATGGTTGTCTGCCTCGCGCTGATTCTTGCCGCGGTAGCTGTCTTTGTTGTGTTCTCCGCGGTTACAGAGAACACAAACGAAAAAGCATTAAGCAAAGTGGAAGATTTTATCCGCCGGTATGAAGCATTGCGTATTTTTATTACCAGTGAGAATCCCGAAGATGCCGCAAAAAAGGCGGATGTAGAAACATTGATTCAGGATCTTGCGGCATTTGAATCCCGCGCTACAGGCTATGCGGCAGCCAGGGCTTATGCCCTAAGCGCGGGCATTTACGGGGATCAGAAAAACTGGGCGGAAGCGGAAAAAGCCTGGCTGGATGCGGCAAAGGCCGGAGCAAAGACCTATTTTGAACCCATAGCGCTTTTTAACGCCGCGTCAACCATGGAAGAACAGGGGAATCTTGCCGCCGCTGTTGAAACATACAATCAAATCCTCCGGAGTTTTTCGGATACCTTTCCCCAGGCGGCCAGGGTTCAGTTTGCCGTTGGCAGGCTTCAGGAAGAGCAGGGCAGTAAGGATGCCGCCCTGGAAGCATACAAAGCACTAATCGGCAAGTGGCCCAGCGATCCTGTCTGGTCAAACCTTGCCCACGACAGGATCCTTGTGCTGGAGTGAGGCCAAACTGCCGCTAAAAAAACTTGTTCCGTTACTCCCGGTACTTCTTTTTATGGCTTGCGGGATAGAAGATTACCCGTATATTGAACCTATTAATGAGTCACGTATAAGCACCGAATCAAATTACCGGGCGACTATTAACATGCCCGGCAGTATGTCGTCGGGTAATTTTACCAATTATGTGATTTATTACCGTATCTATGTAAGCAATACAACCCCCGAACTGTTCCCAAACGCGGACACAAAAAACAAGATTGGGGTTATTAACCCGACAATGCTTACAGACTATGCCGCCATAGAACCCTATACAAATATAGACAGCGTTAGTACCAGCACAAATACTCTGTTTACAAACAGAAAATTTTATACCATGGCCCTTGCCGGCTCCCAGACAATGGAAAATGTCCTGGACAATTCAGTTTTTGGTCAAACACTTACCTTTGATTTTTCTCAAACAGGCGGCGTTGACATTCCAACGTTGACAATAGGAAGCGGCCCCCCTGTTATTAATACCAATTCTTTTTATCTGCAGCGCTCAAACAGTAATTTTACCAAGGTCCCGTCTATCACCGCATCGCCCATTACCGTTCCGTTTTTTCCTTTCCAGAACAGCGAAGAACTTTCTAAAAAGGAAAATCTGACTACCGACATAAACCTTGATGTTGCAAATAAATCCGATATTATCGAAGGCGATCCCCATTATACCTATGTGCTTATGTATATAGCAGCCGTCGGCCTTAATACCCAATCGTATACCCAAATTTATAGTATTCCAACCTTAATCGGCATATTCCTGCTGCCGGACGCTTAAAAGACACTGGCAAGTTTGTTGCATTTCGCGGACAAAACCTCCAAGCGGGGCTGTCCGATAAGCATGAATTACCTATATACACAACTATTGATAATGTATATTCTGTCTACTTATGCATAAAGCATTTTAAAGGCGTCAAAATACGGTATTGGCGGGTTTTCCCCGGATGAAGGATCTGCGGCAAGCACTTCGAGCCTGTGTATGCCATAAATGTTTCCGCCGGATTTTTGGGAAACCGTTTCCCGGAATTTTTTTTCTTCCCGGAACGGTATATCAATTGGATTTCCGTCCGAATTTTTATATTTCGCCCCCCAAAGAATGGACGACAAAGAATACTTTTTATTGCCAAACGGAATGGTAATGTTTAAAGCGCCTGAAACCGCAATCCCGTTTGGCAATGACCGGTTAATTTTTTTTATAAAAATATCTTTGTCGTAGAAACCTTCCGTTTCGACAGCAGCAATTTCCTTGCCGGCGGAAATGCCTATGGCCAAAGGCGATGGTATTTCCATAACCGGAAGCGGATTAAACCCGCCGGAAAATTTAACAGGAATTTGTCCCCGGACAAAGGCCATCGAAAATAACTCCAATAAGGTTAACTGTGAATAAAACAAGCCGGGCCCTGTTTTTGAAAATAAAAACAAAATTTTATGAGACGGAAGATAAGCCGGGCCGGCCTGTTCTCTGTTGTCAGCGCTTTCGCGGCTTTTTAAAACAGCGGCGGCATTTAGGGAAAGCGCTTTTTCTTCCGGCAGGGAGGAGGCGCCGTTATTCTTGACGATTCCGTTGTTTGTACGCGCGCCGCAAACGCCGCACATGCGGTTACACTTTATATCACACGGTAAAGTAATTTCTCCGCGCTTTGATTTATTACATTCCTCTGTATAATATTTTTTATGTAAACCTGAATCAATCATATCCCAGGGTAATTTTGAAAGCGGATCGATTGGAGAAAAAATTTGATTAACAAGTTCCGTCTTTTTACCAAGTACATCCCGCCATATTTCTTTTTTTAGAAATTCATTCCAGGCATCCAAACGGCAGCCCCGGTTCCAGGCTTCTTCAATAAGTTCCCCTACCCTTTCATCGCCACGGCTTAAAATGCCTTCAAGGACGGAAATGAACGGATCCTGTATGCCAACTTTATGTCCCTGTTTTTTTAGATTTTCTCTGATGGCGTTTAATTTATTTAGAGCAGTATCTTCGTCCATTTGGGCAGCCCGCTGGTATGGCGTATGCGGTTTTGGAATAAAGGTTCCTACATTGACGTTAAAATGTATTCCACTCTCCCGGGCAAGTTCCCTTATAAAATTAATGATAACTTCTTCTTCTGCTGAATTTGAATGGGGAAGCCCAATCATAAAATAAAATTTTGCCCCCCGCCACCCATGTTTTTTTGCTTCCAAAAGGATCTGCAGTATATCTTTTTTAAACACCTGCTTGTTGAGCGCAAGCTGGGAAAATTCATCCGGGGTTTCTACCGCAAAAGTAAGGCCCGACTTCCGCACTTTTGAAACTTTTTCCAGCAAAGGAAGGGAAAAAGTAGAAACCCGCAAAGAAGGAAGTTGAAAGCTTACATGAAACCGGGCAAAAGCATCATTCAAGGCGTTTACAAGGCCGTCAATATGGCAATAATCTCCGGTGGAAAGGGAAGAAAGGCTTATCTCGCGGTAACCGCCTTCATTGATAAAATCGGCAGCTTCTTTTTGAACCTGGCCTGCGCTTTTTTGCCGCATGGGTCTGTACCAATAGCCCGCGTGGCAAAAGCGGCAGCCGTTAGGGCAGCCCCGCATAATTTCAACAGATCCATGATGCTGAACTACCTTTATGCTGGGAACAGGAAATACAGGGGCTTTTTTTTCTTGTTTGCCAAAATTATTGTAAATAACCCGGTTTGCGCCTTCTTTTCCCGGGGCCCAGACTCCGCTAAGGGAAATTAAATATGATAAAATTTCACTTCGTGAAGCGCCCTGCTTTTTAAGATCCCGCATTGTTTCGGCAGCTTCAAAAAAACCGCCTTCGGCTTCGCCAATCCAGAAGGCATCAATAAAGGCTGAATAGGGGAGCGGGTTTGAAACGCAGGGGCCGCCCATAATAACTAAAGGAGAATCCCCTCCCCTGTTACAGGCATGAATGGGGATTGACGCCAAATCCAGTATGGTTAAAACCCCCGTTATCCCAAGCTCATAACCCAGGGTAAAAAGAAACAGATCCACACTCCTAAGGTCTAGCCCCGTATCAAGCCCATAAAGCGGGATGCCTTTTTCCCGTAACAATTTTTCAAAATCCGGCGCAGGCGCAAAAACCCTTTCGCAGGAAATGCCGGGGATATCATTAAGGCCGTTATAAAGAATACGCAGGGCCTGATTTGACATGCCGATTTCGTAAAGATCCGGAAAGCCGATTACAGCCTGAAAAGGCGCGTCTTTTTTTGAACGAATGCCGTATTCTCCGCCTACATAACGCGCCGGTTTTTCAATGTCAAGCAGAAAAGGCCCCAATGCCGCTAAAGGATCAATATACTGTCTTAGGCTAATGATGAAATCTCCTTACATGTACGCTCATGGCAAGACCGATCCCTGTCATGGCGGATATAATTGCCGATCCTCCGTAGGACATAAAAAGCAGGGGAATGCCCGTTATGGGCATAATACCCATAGTCATGCCTACATTAATCAAAAAATGGAAAACAAACATCCCCGCAAGCCCTGCGGAAATGTAGGCGCCAAAAGGATCGTTTGTAATTTTTATAATTTTTATCAAGCGTAAAACCATAATAAGAAAAAGCGCAAAAACTACAAGGCCGCCCAAAAAACCCGCTTCTTCTGTAAAAATGGAAAAAATAAAGTCCGTACTCTGCTGGGGCAAAAAACGGTAATGGCTTTGGGTCCCCTGAAGGTAGCCCTTGCCCGAAAGGCCGCCTGAACCTATGGCGATAACCGACTGAATTATATTCCACCCTGCCCCTCTGGGGTCAACTTCCGGATCAAGAAAAACGATAAGGCGTTTAATCTGGTATTCTTTTAGTACCTTATGGGACAAAAAAGACGCGCCCAAAGATAAAACGGCAATTGCCGCCGAATAAAGAATCCAGTAAAAATACTTTTTTTTGTATTTGATATAGCCATAAAGGGCGATAAAGGCAATTACCGTAAGCCCCAAAGCCGTAATTGCCGTAAACCTGGCATTGGACAAAAAATTAAGAAAAGGGATATTTTCCCGCAGTATAAAACTTTGCCAAAGGGGAAGTACCATAAGTATGCCTGTTATGCCAATAAGAGCTATCATAAAAATAATATATCGCAGGGCAATACCGGCAATAAAAGTCATAACCAGCAATATAGGAATAAAAACAAGGGAAGTGCCAAAATCCGGCTGCATAAGAATAAGCCCCATGGGAACAAAGACAATTAAACATGAAATGGCAAACCGTAAAAAAGAATTCCCGCTTCGATCCGAGTCCGCAAGATACCGGGCCAGCAGCAGAATGGTGGTAATTTTTGCAAATTCCGAAGGCTGAATACCGAACGATCCAATCCCGACCCAGGAACGGGCTCCGTTTACTTCACGGCCAAAAAAAATTGTATACAGGATAAGGGCAAGGTTTCCCAGGTAAAGGTACACGGAAAGTCCTCGAATGCGTCCGTAATTTACCTGTGAAAGCACCAGGGCAATCACAAAACCCGCAATCCCCCAAATAATCTGCCGTATATATTCATTGGATACTAAAACCCCCGTGGAAGTAACGCCGGAAGAATAAATAAACAAAATCCCAAAAACAGTAAGGGCAATTGACGCAAAAAGTAGAAAAAAATCTATTTCAAGAAAATCCCGTATTTTCATAAACACCTATTCCCTGCGTCTGTCTATCCTTGAAGTCTCTATCCCCAGGGTTAAAACCGCCTCTTCATAGGTTTGGGAAGCAAAAATACCCTGATAAATAATTGCCGAACAATAGGGCGCCCACCATTCCCAGTGATCAAAAGCTTCTACAATGACAGTTACCACCACCCGTTCTTCCGGATTCCCGGTCTCGTAAGGAGCATAAGAAGTAAACCAGGAATGCCAGTTGTTTTCGAGCCCTATTTCGGCCGTTCCCGTTTTACCCGCAATTTCAACAGCTTTAATATTAAGAGGAAAACGGGCGGTTCCTTCGGAAATAACCCCCCTCATATCTTTTCTTACTTCCGCAAAAACTTCCTTCTCTATATCGCTTTCACTAAGGATTTCACTTTGTATTCTTTGTTCAACCGCTCCGGTTTTGGGATCCAGGATTTCCTTTAAAATATGGGGTTTGTAAATAATCCCGTCATTGACGACCATACAGGTCATGTTGGCCATTTGCAGGGGAGTTACCAGCATATCTCCCTGGCCGATGGATATATTCATGGTATCACCGCCATGCCAGCGTTCGTGGTAACGCCTGTCTTTCCATTGGGGCGTAGGAATAAAGCCGGAGCTTTCGCTGGGAAGATCAATGCCTGTGGCTTTTCCGTAGCCGTAGTTTCTGGCGTATGTTACAATATTTTCAACACCCAGATGATCCCTGCCTACAATCCAGTAATAAATATCACAGGACTCGGCCATTGCGCTGTGAAGATTAAGCCGGCCGTGGCCGGGCCGGCCAATGTGGCAGTGCCACACCCGGTCGCCGTACGAAATCTCCCCGGTACAATCTATAAGGCCGGCAGGAGAAAAAGCCCCTTCCGCCAAAACCCCGGTAGTCATAACAATTTTAAAAGTCGATGCCGGAGGGTAGCTTGATTGTATGGCGCGGTTAAGAAGGGGCTTGTTGGCATCATTCACCAGGGCATTGTATTCGGCCCCCAAATCGGAACTATTAAAAATATTCGGGTTATACCAGGGGTAGGAAACCATAGCCAAAATCTCGCCGGAAGCGGGCCGCATGACAATCACCGCGCCGATACGGGGCCCCAGGGCTTTTTCCGCCAGGGTTTGTATTTTCCGGTCTATGGTTAACGCGATATTTTTGCCCATTTCAGGAGCTTCCCGGGCATTTTCGCCCGATACCCTTCTGCCGCGTACATCTACAACACGGGTTTCGTACCCTTCCCTCCCCCGCAGGATTTCGTTATATTGCCGTTCTATGCCCATTTTCCCGATAACGTCACCCTGCTTATAGCCTTTGTTTATCATTACCATAAGCTCGTCTCTGGTGATGTCCCCAACATAGCCTATTATATGGGAAAGGCTGCCAATATCGTTATAGATACGCATGGGCTTTGACTGCCAGCTTACTCCGGGAAACGCATCTACCTGTTCAGCCAGCATCGCTATGGAAGAGAAGGAAATATTTACCGCCACTTCTACAGGCTGAAAAAGGTGGTAAATTGTCGGAGGCACTTTTCGCTCAATCTGAGCTTTGGGAACCTTGATTATTGCCGAAAGCCGTTCAACAAGATTATCCATCTCCCCGCTGGGTACCTCTCCGGGGGTGATGTTTACCGCAAAGGAATCGGTGTTCAATGCCAAAGGCAGATTATAATACCTGTCGTATATTTCGCCCCGCTGAGCCGGAATAATGGTAGTCCGCCGGGCGATATTTTGCGCTCTTGACCGGTACAGATCGCCGGATAAAACCTGCATCCTAAAAAGCTGTACCGCATACATGACAAAGAGCGCAATAAAAATAAAACTCAGCAAAGCAACGCGGTTGCCGCTCTTGCCGTCCCGAAAGGCTGTTCCTACGTCCCGGGAATTAGTTTCACCAGCCACTAAGATTCCCTCCGTCCTTCAAAAAGAGAACTAAAACGCCTCAAAAAGCCAAACACCAAAGGAGCGGTAAGTGTATTTAAACCCAGCTCACACCAGAAAGAGAGGCTTACAAAATTATAGGAAGGAACCGCCCCGGAAAGTACAAAATGAAGCAAAAAAACAGTCAGCGCTTTTAGAAGCGTAGCTCCCAAGCACAGCGCCATGGGAAGCAGGAAAAAGTCGAGAAAAAAAGCGCCCTTTAAAAGGCCCGCAAGGGCCCCGATAAGAGTCCTGATAAACGCATTAAAACCCAAAGGAGAAGCGGAAAGCAAATCCTGAAGAAAGCCGGCAAAAAAACCGGAAAGCTGACCGGTCATAGTCCCGTTTATATAGGCAGTATAAACGATAATTGCCAAAGCCAGATCCGGAACCGCCCGGTAGAGCGCCAGGCGGCTTAAAAGCGTTGATTGAAGCAGGGCCGCGGCCAAACAAAAACCAACAGTCCAGGCGATTCTTTTAGCCATTGGGGCCTCCGCCGGCCCCGCTGCCTTCCGGGTCAATTACAAATACATATTCAAGCCTTGAAAAATCTATAGCCGTATTCAGTTCTACAGACATTGAAATTTCATTTTCCTGGTAATTTATTTTAGAAACCCGGCCTATATTGATACCCCGGGGAAAAACGCCCCCCATGCCGGATGTAATTATCATTTCGCCTATGCTGATTTTATCCCTGGCGCTTTTTTGAATAAACCGCATAAGCAACGGAAGCTCCGGTTCGCCCTGGCCTTCGCAAATCCCTTCGTATCTGGACTCCGAAAGCCTTGAAGAGACAAAAGCGGAAGTATCATAAAGGGGCATAACCAGGCTTTCAAAGAGAGCAGCTTCTATAACTTTACCTACCAGCCCCTGGATGCCGTCCTGATAGGCGATAACCGGCATATTTACCCTGACTCCGTCATGAGTTCCCTTGTTAATGACAAAAGCCGAAAAGAGGTTATCAGGGTCTCTGCCAATTAGCTCCGACGGAACATGCCTGAAACGCAAATTTTGCGAAAAGCCAAGCTGCTCCCTAAGGCGGTTGTTTTCCCGGCGAATTTCCGCCGCACTCCGTTCAAGCTGTTCAAAACGGGTAACACGTTCTGTAAGCTCGGCATATTCACGCCTTAGTTTTGAAAGCTCCCGGATGGAAAGTACGGTACGCGACGCCAGCGAAGAAGCTTCGTGTATACCAATCCTGAAACCGGAAAAAACCGAAACACCCAGGTTCCTGAAATCTGACAAAAAACTGCGGGTAGAAACAAACAACACGGAAAAAGAAATCAGCATGAGGACAATAAACACTGTGAGATCTTTACTTAGCCGGCTGTTCTTTTTTTTGCCCTTTTGAAAAGCCATAAATTATCTTAATTCAAATCGTCATAATCGGTTCGGGCGCTACCCTTGAAAGTTTCAAAGTATTTACCTGCCCCAAGGGCTACGCAGTTAAGGGGCTCCGGCGCAAGAAATACCGGAACTCCGGTTTCTTTGGAAATAAGCTGATCCAGCCCTTTAAGAAGGGAACCGCCCCCGGTCATACAGATGCCCCTGTCGGCAATATCCGCGTTCAGTTCCGCCGGAGTCTGGCCCATGGTTGCTTTAATTTCTTCTACGATTTTTGTAATAGGCTCTTTAAGGGCTTCGCGAACAGCCACGCTGTCTATCTCCAGGCGTCTGGGAAGAAGGGTAATGGCATCGGTTCCCTTAATTTCAACTTTTTCGATAACTATATCGGGAAAGGCATTGCCTATTTCGATTTTAAGGCGTTCCGCGACGCCGCCGCCTATAATAAGATTATAAGTACTGCGTACATAACGTATAATGGCATCGTCAAATTTGTCGCCCCCAATACGTATGGCCCTTGAAACTACCATACCGCCCAAAGAAATTACGGAAATTTCAGAAGTGCCCCCGCCTATATCGCAGATCATGTGCCCGGCGGGTTCCATAATGGGAATGCCCGCCCCTATGGCGGCAGCCAGGCTTTCTTCTATAACGATAACTTCCCGAGCCCCGGCCTTGTAGGCGCTTTCTTCCACAGCCCTGCGTTCAACTTCGGTAATGCACGAAGGAATGCCTATAACCATCCGGGGTTTGATAAAGCGGTACCGGGGCATAACTTTTGATATAAAACGGCGGATCATCTTTTCTGTAGATTCAAGGTCCGCGATGACCCCTTCTTGGAGGGGTTTTATAACGATTATGTTTGCGGGATTTTTAAACTGCATGGGTTTGGCGTCAGCGCCGATGGCAAGGATCTTTTTGGTGCCTTTTTCAAGGGCTACCATAGAGGGTTCGTTTAGAACTATACCTTTGCCGCGTATATAAATAAGGGTATTACAGGTACCCAAATCAATGCCAATATCTGAAAAAGTGCGTCCGAACATGTTATCCTCCTAAATGCCTAATCGCGCCCTTGCCGGAAGATGGGCAGGATCAAGCTTTACCGCTCTCCGAAATTCCGCCTTTGCGCTTGTGAAATCTCCGCCGGCAGAATATAATTCACCTAATTGAAAATGAGTTTCCGCGCTTTCGCCGCCCTCTTCAAGGGCTTTTAAAAGCTGTTGTTCCGCCCCCGCATAGTCCCCGTTTTTTGCCAGAATATCCCCCAAAAGAAGTCTTGAAGCATTTACCGTTTTGGAATCCCGGGAAGTTTCGGCGCACTGCATAAGGTATGCTTTTGCCGCTTCATAGTCTTCCAGAGCCAGGTAAGAACGGGCAATAGAAAGAAGCAGTATATCCGAAGGATGTTCTTCTTCGGGATCCAGCGCAAGAGTAAAAGCAGATACGCTGTTTCTGTAATCCTCAAGCGACGCGTAAGTTAGTCCAAGGTATTGGGGAATATCCGGGGCTGTATACCCGGATTCCCGGGCTTTTTCCAGATACTTTACCGACAGATCCGCATACGCTTCGCCTTTGTAATAGTACGCTTTTCCTAAAACGTAGTATAGATGACCGTTCCCTGCCGCCGGCCCGGAAGATGCGTTCCGGGATAACAGGGCTTTTCGTAAAGACCAAATACATTCATCGATATATTTAAGGGTATCGAAATTGTTTATTTGAGCTATAGCCAATTGAAATGCCGAAAAGCCGCGGATCGTTAAAAGAAAAAAGTCCAAAGGCTTTTCTTTTAATTGTACGCCGCTTTCCTCAAAGGCTTTATCAAAAGATGAAGCTTCAAAAAGCGCCACAAGCCCCTGGCGCTTATTCCTTGATGAATTCTTTACAACAACAAACCCCATTGATATAAGAAAAATGAGGACAGCCGCAGAAACAACTAATGCACCCAGGCGCAGGGCTCTTTTCCGCTGGAAACGCGCGCCGTAACCCGACCGGGAATACTCTTTTATCATATTCCCTTCTCATATAATACACTTTTGCATAAAAAGTCAATTGAATTATGGGAAAGTAAGGATTAAATGATGATAAAAAAGCGATGAACCATAAGCCGGGTTCAGTGACAAAAGTTTTTAGCTTTTATCAGGCTGCCATTTATCTTGAACCGGCCTTAAAACCGGCCTTTACGCAGTCTACCCGCGGCTTTTGGACGGGCCGTCCAGCCGCTGTTTGACTTTGCTCCTGATGAGGCTTGCCGTTCCGGCGCTGTTACCGGCGCCGAGGTGGGCTCTTACCCCGCCGTTTCACCCTTATCCGGCGCCGGAACGCCGGACGGTTTATTTTCTGTTGCGCTGTCTGTCGAAAAGATGATACCCCGGACTAAGCCCGGGGTCATTTCTTTCCGCCCGGGCGTTACCCGGCATCATGCCCTGCGGAGCCCGGAC
>JAIRLQ010000206.1 GCA_031259345.1 Treponema sp. | reverse complement strand
GGGAGCATGTGCCGCTCGTTATCAATCTGTTTAGAAGCGGTGCCCGAAGCCACCAGGCTGTGAAAGCCCGAAACCGCGCCGCATGCTACGGTTACAAACAGAATGGGGAAAAGATAATTGCCGCCGACTTTAAAACCAACAAAAGCCGGAATATTTATCGCCGGGGCGGTAAAGAGTACGCCGATAAAGGCCGCGGCAATCATGGCGATAAGCAAAAATGAGTTAAGATAATCCCGCGGCTGGAGCAGCCCCCAGACCGGCGTAATAGAAGCTACAAAAATATAGGCAAATACAATGTAAAGCCAGATATTTTTTGCGATAAACACAGGGAAAGCTATGCCCAGGGCAATACAGGCTATCAGAAGAACGCAGGCGACAATGCCCGAAACCAGCCCTGAAGGTTTTACCCCTCTAATGAAAAAACCCAGGCTTATAGCGGCGGCGATAAAAAGCATCGAAGTGGTGGCCACCGCCCCATTGGCAAGGTTGCGGCTTGCGTCGGCGTTAAAGCCGCCGAAAGTCCCGGCGACAATGTCGGCAAAGGCTGCCACAACCAGTATCGAAAAAAGCCACACGAATATAAGGAAAAGCCGTTTGCCGGTTTTGCCGATATAGGTTTCGATAATATAGCCTATGGTTTTCCCCTTGTTTTTTACCGAAGCGTAAAGGGCGGAAAAGTCCTGCACCGCCCCAAAGAAAATGCCGCCCAAAAGAACCCAAAGCAGCACCGGGAGCCACCCGAACATTGCCGCCTGTATGGGGCCGTTAATCGGTCCTGCCCCCGCAATCGAAGCAAATTCATGTCCAAACACCACGCTGGGTTTGGCGGGCACATAATCAATGCCGTCCTCAAGTTCGTGAGCAGGAGTTTTTTTGCCCGGATCGATACCCCACTTCTTCGCAATCCAGCGTCCGTACAACAGGTACGCCAAAAACAAAGCCGCTGCCGAAATCAACAGGATTACAAGACCATTCATCAATAACCTCCTAAAAACAAGAACTTACCTTTAAGATATAATGGACATTTTTTTTGGTTTTGGCAATGCCCCGGAACCGGGAATCCGGGATAGAAGAACGATTTTAATGGACAAATTATATATACCAAGCTTACAATATAGCATTGGTTTCTATTGACCAATACTATTTTTACAAAGGAGATCTTTAGCAATGAAAGAAATTAAACCCATTGTTTTTATCCCTCCCGCCCTTTTGACGGTTGCCGCCCTGATTTACAGTTTGGTAGATAACACCGGCTTTTCCGCTATGGCCAATACTGCCAACAGTTGGCTTTTGGACAAATTCGGCTGGCTTTTCTCTTTAGGTTCCCTGGGATTTCTCGTCGTAGTTCTGGCGGTTTTCTTTTCGCCTCTGGCCAAAGTCAAAATCGGCGGCCAGGACGCTGTACCCATTATGTCGGACTATAACTGGTTCGCCATTACCCTTTGCACAACCATTGCTATCGGCATCCTCTTTTGGGGAACTGCCGAACCGCTTTATCATTATCTTTATCCGCCCGCCGGCGTCGGCATAGAAGCCAATTCCGCCCAAGCAATGCGTTTTGCAATGTCTACGATGTTTATGCACTGGACTTTTACGCCCTATGCCATTTATACCCTGCCCGCTCTTATGTTCGCCTTTGCCTTCTATAACATGCGAAAGCCATTTTCCCTGGGGTCTACACTTACTCCGATTATGGGCGATAAGGCTACCGGCCGTTTTGGCGAAGTAATAGACGCAATCTGCCTCTACGCCCTCGTTCTGGGTATGGCGGCCTCTCTTGGTACAGGGATACTGTCCCTGACAGGCGGCCTGAGCTATCAATACGGAGTTCCCAACAATCCGGTAACTTACTGGATCATCGGGGCCATTATTGTGGCGGTGTTTATAATTTCCGCCGGTACAGGCCTTATGAAGGGGATTAGGGTACTTTCGGATATTAACACCAAAGTTCTTCTCTTTATCACCATTTTTGTTTTCCTTTTTGGGCCTACCGTGTATATCCTTCAGCTTGGCACCGAAGGTTTTGGTGAATACCTTTCCACTTTCTTCGGGCGTTCCCTTCTTACCGGCGCCGCGGCCTACACGCCCGGCCAGGGAATTGACGGCTGGGCCCAGGGCTGGACCAACTTCTACTTTGCCAACTGGCTTGCCTGGGCGCCTATCACCGCTCTTTTCCTTGGCCGCCTGGGATACGGGCAGACAGTCCGCAAATTCCTGGCAGTCAACTTTGTAATACCTGCGATTTTTTCGGGAATATGGATGAGCATATTCTCCGGTACCGCCCTTAAATTCGAAGCGGACGGCCTTAAAATCTCCGAACAATTGGCCAAAGGTCCCGAATACACGGGTTTTGCGGTATTGGGGAATCTTCCCCTGCCGGTAATCATAATTCCGGTATTTCTTTTTATCTGTTTCATTTGTTTTGTTACCGCGGCGGACTCCAACACAAACGCCATGGGCGGCATCTCCACAACCGGAATTTCCCCGGAAAGCCCGGAGCCAAAACTGCTCATGAAAATCGTATGGGGAATTCTGGTTGGTATGGTGTCGGTAGTGATGATTTCCTCTTCCGGTATCGGCGGTATCAAGACCCTCAGTAATCTTGGCGGCCTTCCGGCCCTCTTTATAGAGCTGGCCCTTTTGGTGGGGCTTATCAAGATCATGTATAATCCTTCAAAATATGATTTGAATAAAAAGGATTATGACGAAAACGGAAAGGTAATTTTCAAGATGACCAAATTTATCAAAGGATAAGGCAACGCCATGCCCAGTATTCGTTTAAACGCTTTTTCAGCGCCTGCTTATTTTTCACCCGAGGATCTAAAGGATATGCACGCGGGTATTCTTGAGATCCTTGAAGATGTTGGATGCGACCTGCACCATGACGGAGCTCTAAAGATTTTGAAAGAAGCCGGAGCTTTTGTTAAAGGTAACCGGGTTTGTCTTCCGTCGGCATTGGTAGAAAATGCCATAAAAACAGCCCCTTCAAGGATCATGATTTATGACAGGGACGGAAAGCCGGCTATGGATCTCCACGGCAGGAACGCTTATTTCGGCACCGGTTCCGACTGCCTCTACCTTAGGGACAGTTTTTCCGGTGAACGCCGCAGGTTCAGCGAGAAGGACATGATCGACGCGGTGCGTCTTTCCGAGGCCCTTCCCAATATTGATTTCCTTATGTCCATGGGGCTTATTGCCGATGCCGATCCTTCCAAACAGTATCAGATGCAGTACGCAAACCTTATAAAGTATTCAAAGAAGCCCCAGGTGGTCATCGCCGGAAGCAAGCAGTGTTTAAGCGATATACTGGATTTGGCCGCCGCGGTTTGTCCCGGCGGCAAGGAAGAGCTTGAAAGGAAGCCCCGGTTTGTTTTGTATGACGAGCCTACTTCTCCCCTTGTGCACAGTTTTGAAGCTGTCGATAAGCTCATCTACAGCGCCCAGAACCGTATCCCCACAAACTACGCGGCGGGTATGCTTTCGGGGGCTACAGGCCCGGTAACTTTGGCGGGGGCCATTACCGTGGCTGCCGCGGAAGCCCTTTTTGGTTTAACCATTCATCAACTGGTCAATCCCGGCGCGCCCTATGTCTTTGGCGCGGGCATGTCAAACATTGATATGCTTTCCATGCAGCCCACGTACGCATCCCCGGAAGCCATGACGCTTCAGGCGGGCTTCTGCGAACTTGGACGTAATCTATACAATCTGCCCACCTGGGGCTTTGCGGGATGCTGCGCCTCAAAGGTGGCGGATACCCAGGCGATAAACGAAGCTTCAACCTATATTTTTATGGCAGGCCTTACAGGTACCAATATAAATCATGATTTGGGTTATCTGGAATTCGGCCTTACCTATTCTTTCGATCTTCTGGTAATGACAAACGAGAGCGTAGGCCAGCTCCGTCGTATTCTGGACGGTATTCCGGTAAACAGGGAAAGCCAGGCGCTGGACGCTATCAGGGAAGTGGGGCCCGGCGGGAGCTTCCTTACCGCGGAGCATACCCTGGAACATTACCACGAAAACTGGATCCCCGGCGTTTCGGATCGTAATACTTTTGAGCGCTGGACACAGTTAGGGGCGACCACTATGGAACAGCGGGTCAAAGTTAAAATTAAAGAGATCCTCGGCGAAGCTCCCAGGCCGGCCAATGCCGATAAAGTTGACGCAGTACTAAAGAAGATTACCGGATAGGGGGATTCTCATGTCAATTTACGATTTTTCATCCGAGACCATTGCGGCCCGTAACGGCACCGAGGTAGACAATGCCTATAAGTCCATGGGCATCCCCATTTACATGACCAATAATTATCTTTTTGATGATGTGCAGCAAGGCGCGGATTTTTGCTACTCTGCCGATAACGGCCACTGCTATACCCGGATTTCAAACCCCACCAATGATGAACTGGGCAAGGCTTTGGCGGCCCTTGAAGGGGCGGAGTACGGGATTCCCTTTTCCACCGGAGTTGCCGCAATTTCAACTTTGGCCCTGACTCTGCTTAAAGCGGGGGATCATGTAATCTGCGATGACACAACTTATTCTGCTACGGCCTATATCTTTCGTACCCTTCTGCCAAAATTCGGCGTAGAAAGCGCCATTCTCAACTTTGCGGATTATGACGCGGTAGAGAAGGCGGTAAAACCCAACACAAAATTAATATATTTTGAAACTCCCTGTAATCCCACCATGAAGGTAATAGACATTGCCCGTATTGCCCGCATCGCAAAATCATGCGGCGCTGTTTCGGCAATGGACAATACATTCGCTACGCCTTTTATCACAAAACCGATTGAGCTTGGGGTAGATGTTGTGATGCACTCTACCACAAAGTTTATCTGCGGCCATGGCGACGCAATGGGCGGGGCTCTTGTAGGTCCCAAAAAAATTATGGAACTGATACGGGAAGACGGTCTTAAAAATCTGGGGGGCACGGCGTCTCCTTTCAACTCTTTTCTTATGCTTAGGGGGCTTAAGACTTTGGAAATCAGGATGGACAGACTTTCCGCAACCGCGGGACAGGTGGCGGAATTTCTTGAAAAACATCCCAAAGTTGAGCGGGTCCTGTATCCCGGGCTTCCTTCTCATCCGCAATACGAAATCGCGAAAAAGCAGATGAAAAAGTTTGGGGGGCTTTTGACCTTTGAAGTAAAGGGCGGCGTTAAAGCCGGGGTAACTTTGATGAACAGTATCAGACTTTGCGCCCTGGCGGTGAGCCTTGGGGAAGCCAATACCCTGTTGCAGCATCCGGCTTCTATGACCCACTGGTATGTTCCAAAAGAAGCAAGGGAAGCCAGCGGTATTACAGACGGCCTGGTGCGTATGGCTGTGGGGCTTGAAAATCCCGGCGAAATTATCGCGGATTTAAAGCAGGCCCTGGAAAAGTGTTGAAAAGACAATGAATAAGTTGGCTGCCAATCCTGTGTCTTTGGAGTTGATTGAAGATATCCATGGAAAAACCCTGGATCTGTTAAACCGCTATGGAATTTATTTTGAAGATCCCATAGCCCTTGATTTTTTGCTTACGCATGGCGCGGTAAAAGGCGGAGAAGGGCGGGTATGTTTTCCGTCCCGGCTGGTTGAGGAAACCTTAAAGCTTGCGCCGGAATCTTTCTTTGTTACTGCCCGGAACCCGGAAAAGAGTTTTGGCGTCGGAGGCGATTACCCCCAGGCCTACGGCCCCGGCGCGGGGATGACCACGATACTGGAGTCCCAAGGGCGAAGGCCGGCGACTTTAGCCGATGCGCATGCCTTTCTTAAACTGGCCCATACATCCCCTTATTGTTCTGTTTCCGCCGCCGGCCTTCTTTATCCACCCGAGCTGCCTCCGCTGAAGGCCCTTCATATCCAGCTCTTTGCGGCCCTGACCCTGAGCGACAAGCCCCTCTTCGGCTTGACCCAGGATGAAAACTATGCCGCCGATTCTATCGCGATGGCCCGCATCGCATCGGGCATAAACTCCGCTTCCGCCGAAAAGATTTGCATGGGAGTTGTGAACAGCCTTTCTCCGCTGGGCTGGGCCGGCAATATGCTGAGGGCTTTGCGGGTTTTCGCCATGGAAAACCAGCCCCTGGTTATTGCCGCCTGCGCCATGTCCGGGGCGACTTCCCCGGTGAGCCTTGCGGGGACCCTGGTAACCAGTAATGCGGAAATACTTGCGGGCATTGTGTACAGCCAGCTTCTTTCGCCGGGGACGCCTGTTATCTACGGCAATACTTCGGGCATTGCCGATATGGCTACCATGGCATTGTCAATTGGGGCGCCCGAGTGCACCCTCCTCGCGGCCGGGTCCGCGGCGCTTGCGCGTTATTACCACATTCCCTGCCGCACCGGGGGCGGCCTTTCGGACAGCCCTTTCATGGATATGCAGGCCGGCGCCGAATCCATGCTAAATATGCTTGGCACTGTAAATTGCGGCGCGGCTTTTATCCTCCAGTGCTTTGGGGTTATGGAGAGCTTTCTTTCTTTAAGCTACGAGAAGTGGCTTTTTGATGAGGAAATCCTTGATAAAGCCCTGCGTTTCCAAAAAGGTATTTCTCCGCCGGGTTCTTCTTTGGTTGACGAAATCATTGACGCCATAAATGATGAAAGCGGTTTTTTGGGACACGAAACAACCGTAAAAGGCTTTAAGGATGAGTTTCTTTTCCCCATCCTTTCCGCCCGGGGCAGCGCTGAAAAGCATGAACTGCTTGCGGCTGCCGGCCGGCTTTGCGAAAAACGCCTTGCCTTATATACCGCGCCCTTTTTACCCGCAGACATTGAAGCGGCCCTAAAAAAATACACCGAATAATAAGCAAAAAATGTAAGCGCATTTATCTAGAGTCTGGGGCTGTCCGGAAAGTCGGTTACTTCCCGTCCAGTCTTCGTAAATGCCACATTAAAGAAGCTCTCCGAACAAGTTTTTCAAAAAGTTTGAAAAACTTACTTTTTGGACAGCCTCGGACAACCTTGAAATAAACCTCAATTGTCTAATATTTAGTTTTTCTGTAAAAAATAACAATTTATCGCTTGTGTTTTTTTATGTTCTGTGGCATAATGTACTGTAGTTGGATGAATTATTACTTATAAGGAGGAGGTATTTCTATAATAATGTTATGTAACTTATTGTATTATAACGAATTACCCCCTCCCCCCCCCACGCATACATGTTAATCTAAATCTTATTTATTTTCAGATTTTTTCTTTTCTCATAACTCGAACTCCGTTCATAGAGGCGGGCTCTCTCTTTGGTTCACCCCGGGCTTATCCCTGGAAAAATATGCATCACACTTATTTGAAGGAGAGAATCTAAATGATGAAAAAAATCACGATATTCTTATGCGTGGCGATCCTGACGTTTAGTTTTGCGTTGACGGGCTGTCCTACGGATGGGGGTGGCGGTTCGCCCCAAAAGCACGCGCCTTATGGCCAGGCGCCTGACTATTATACCGGGCCAAGAACGGGGACCGGTTCAGTTATGGATCCGAATGAACATATAAACAGAGTAGTTGATATCCGTATCACCCT
>JAIRLQ010000174.1 GCA_031259345.1 Treponema sp. | reverse complement strand
CATTCCGCTGGTGGAACGCCTTTCGGTAAGCGGCCCAACCCACGCGCCCCGGGCGCTTATCCTTACCCCCACAAGGGAACTTGCGCTGCAAATTTCGCGGGAAATCGCGTCTCTTTGTTCCGGCCCCTATCCCCGTATCGCCGCCGTCTATGGCGGGGCTTCCATCAGGAACCAGATACTGGACTTAAAGCGGGGCACGGAGATTGCCGTAGGCACTCCCGGCAGGGTGATGGACATGATGGAGCGGAAGATTTTGGATCTTTCCGCTGTAGATTGGTTTATCCTGGACGAAGCGGACGAAATGCTGGATATGGGTTTTCTTGAAGATGTGGAAACCATCATGGCCCAGGTAAAAAGCGACAGGCGGGTGGCTCTTTTTTCCGCTACCATGCCGGAGCCTATTCTGCGGATTATCCGCAATCATATAGGCCAGGCGGAGATACTTGAAGATGCCGCTGTGGAAGACGAAAAGCCCCTGGTGGATCAGTTTTATCTGGTGCTTAAAAAAGAAGACCGCCTGGAAGCCCTGCGCCGTATTATAGACCAGGCTGATGATTTTTACGGCCTTGTCTTTTGCGCCACCAAGGCGGGGGTTGATGAACTTGCCCGGCGTCTTATGGAAGGGGGTTATTCCTGTGAGGCCATTCATGGCGACCTTTCCCAGGAGGCCCGGGAGCGTACTTTGCGGCGTTTTCGTTCGCGCCAGACTTCAATTCTGGTGGCAACCGATGTAGCCGCGCGGGGTCTGGACATTGAAAAGCTTACCCATGTTATTAACTGGGATCTTCCCGGCGACAGGGAAACCTATGTACACCGTATAGGGCGTACCGGCCGGGCCGGCCGGCGGGGCAGGGCGGTCAGCCTTGCGCTTCCCGGTGAGCGGGGCAAAATGTCCCAGCTTTCCCGCAGTATGGAACGGATTTTGGGTTCCAAAATTGAGTATACTAAAGCGCCTTCGGTAAAGACGGTGATGAAAGCTATCAAAGCCCGCATTATGGATAAAATAATAGAAGAGGCCACGGAAGGCGCGGGGCTAAGCGGCGAGGGTTTTGAAGAGGGTGAGGCAGAGCGGAACATGCCGGAAAACGCGGACAGCGCTTTTACACGCCTTGCCCGGGAGCTGATAGAAAGGCTTGGCGCCGAACAGACGGCGGCGGCCCTGCTTTCGCTGTCCTACGGGGAACAGCTGGACGCCTCCCGCTACGGAACGATAACAGACATACCGGAGCTGCTGCCCCTTCTGGGCCGGGCTGCGAAAGGGCCGGGAAAGTTTTCCGGGAAAGGGCCGGGAAAAATCTCCTACAAAAAAGGCGGGCAAAGCCGCCATTTTTATCAGGCCGTCGACGCGGACGGGCCCAAGCGTGTATACGTTGGGCTGGGCACAAAACACGGCGCGAGCGCCCGGGATATTGCAAGGCTCCTTATGCGGGCCGGCGGCGTTCCCGGCCGCATGGTAGACGCCATAGAAATGAAAGAATTCTGCGCTTTTGCCACCATGCCCGCTGCCGCTGTCCTTAGAGCCTGCGCCTTTTCCCGCAGCAGCCCTGGGGATCCGCCTATCAGGCCAGCTTCGCAACGATAGCCCGGTACTTTGGGGAAAAGCTGACATAGGGCCCTTCAGCGTTGGGGGACTTTATCCGGTTGCGGTATCTTCCGGGGCTTATCCCGGTATAGGTCCTGAATACCTTTGTAAACCAGCTTTGGTCCTCAAAGCCGCAGGAATCGGCTATCATGCTAAGGGTCATATCCGTTTCGGTTAAAAGGGCGCAGGCCCGTTCTACCCTAAGGCGGTTAATGTAGCACGAAACATTTTCGCCCATCTCTTCTTTAAAGATAGTGCTGAAATAAGGCCCCGAAAGCCCGGAGACAGCGGCAATTTCTTTTAAACTCAATTTTCTGGACAGATTTTCCCAGATATAGCGTTCGGTCTTTTTAATGGCCGAAGCGTGTTGAATTCCCTTAAACGAAGAGATCTGTTCCGCAAAGTGGTTGAGCGCAAAATGGAGTACATCCGCAAGATCCTTGATGTTTTTGCTTTCCCATATAAGTTTAAAAAAATATTTGTTTGTTTTAAGCAGCGCTCTGGCATCGTATCCGGGCCCTATAACGGTTCGGGAAAGAAGTACCACCAGTTCCATGGCCCGAAAATTCAGATACGGGAACTGATCGATATGTGAAATAAACAGTATAGCCAAAAACTCGTTTAAAAATTCATTGGCGTTTTCCCTGTCGCCCTGCCGCAAAGCGGTAATAATCTGCCGCTCTTTTTCCAGAGGGTATTCAGCGCCGAAGGAGCCGGAAGGGTTTTTCTTTTTAAGGAGTTCTATTTTTTCCGAGATGTCATCCTGTTGTTTGGCCTGGCGGCACAGGGTTTCGTGATAGGCTCCGGAATCGCTGGAAAATGATTCGGCGCAGAAAAGCAGCATTTTCGCCAAACCTTGAATCTTTTTGGATTCCCCCCGTGGATAACGGGAAAGCATTCTTCTCAGTTCCGGAACAGTTATGGAACCTTTAACTATGTGGTACATCTTCTCTACCGTGTCGTCGCTGTCGGTTCCCAAAAAGCCGGTACCCAAAAGGGAGCCCGAAAAATTTCCCTCAAAATAAAGGGGGCTGGACCAAAAGAGAAAGCCGAGATCGCACATGTAAATATAGGAGCCGCCATAGCGGTGGGCGCCGAGGATTGCATTGGAGTGCATATCTTCGCAAGGGGTTTCCCGCAGTTCTCCGGGTTTTTTGTTTTTGTTGTATTCTTTATACCTGACGCAGTGCAGGCAGGTATTCGATACATAGTTAAAATCATTGTACGATTCCGGTATGGGTCTGAAATCTTTGTCCAATACACAGACCATAGTCCCCATGGCTTTGGCATAAACCTGAAGTTTTTTATTGGCCTGACGTAAAAAATCTTCCGTTCTTTTTTGTAAATCCGCCGGTGTTTCGCTTTTGTTGTGGTTCATTTTTTTCCTCTTCTTGTTTTTAATTTAAGACACCTGTAAGCCTGTTTCAAAACACGGTTGGTTTTGAAATGGGCTTATGATTTTTGATTTGCCGCTGTCATCGACGGCAGCGCGGGCCCGCCTCCTTCACAGTATTTTCCGGGAGTAATTCCCGTATGGGCTCTGAAAGTTTTTGAGAACCAGCTTTGATCCTCAAACCCGCAGGCCTTCGCGATTTCCTTCAGGGACATATTTGTCTCGGTCAGCATTACCGAAGCCTTTTCCACCCTGAGCCGGTTAAGATAATGGGAAAGATTTTCCCCCATGTCTTCCTTAAAAATTGTGCTAAAATAAGGCGCCGAAAGCCCCGACACAGCGGCTATTTCTTTAAGGCTGATCTTGCGGGTATAATTTGCCCAGATAAAGCGTTCGGCCTTGCGGAGAGCCGCCGCGTGGCGTATCCCCTGAAATGAAAATATTTCCGTTGCCAGGTCTTCTATTACCACCCGGAGGCTTGCCGAAAGCTCTTCCCGGCTGGCCGATTCCTGGATACGCCTGAGCCGTTTGTTGTTTGCTTCCATTGTCTTGTGGTCAATAGTCCGTTTTGGCTCCAGGGATTCCCAAAAAAGAAGTATTGCCAATTCCATAGCCCTAAAACGGATAAATTCAAAATTATCTTCGCGGCTTATATTGATGATGCCCAAAAGGTCGTTTAGAATTTTTTTGGCTGTTTCATTGTCTCCCCGCCTGAGGTTTGCAAGAAGCGCCCGTTCCTGATCCAGGGGATAAACATTATCCTCGGTTTTTACGGTATTGAATTTGGCATTCATCCTGGATTCGATAAATCCCATTTGATCTTCCATTTCCGATTTCCGGATGGCCAGGCGTGTAATGGCAGCGGCGCTTTCTTCCGATTGGTCACAGATGTGCTCCGCGCAGAGAAGCAGGAGACATGCCAAAGATTTTACTTCGTCGGGTTTTTTCTGGGGCAGTTCTTTTAAAAGAGGAACAACTTTTTCCCAGGAAACTGTGTTTTTGCTTTTTTGTTCCAGGCGTTTTGCGGCCTCTTCTTTTGAAACCGCCAGGACGCCGCCGGAAACAAGGGAGCTTATATAACAGCCGGAAATATAGATAGGGCTGGTCCAAAAACTAAAACCCATGGGACAAAGGTACACATACGAAGAACCGGCGGCCCGGGCCTGCGTAAGCGCTTCCCTGTGATCCGCGGAGCAGGGATACTTTTCGTTTGCCATATCCTGTGAAGCTTTTGGGACATGTTTTTGACATTCTTTGCAGAAATCAAAAATTTCAATTTGTTCCGGGGATATAAGGGAACCGTCGGTAATATGTACCCAGCAACCTGTCGCGTTTTTATAATATTCAGCAGTTTTTTTGGCTTTTACGATAAGAGGCTCTGTATCCCTTTTTCTGATGATCGTATTGGCTTGCATGTCTCACTCCATAAATAATTATTAAATAAGTAATCTTCTCATACTAAGTATAAACAAAAGCCACCTGGTTGTATAGGGTTTAACAAGGAATTTCCCTTCTTGCCAGTGTATAGAATAATATCGTAGTATAATTTGGTGGGAAAAGACAAAAAAACCGCTGTTCCCGCGGAAAACGGCCCGGTAAAAACAGCGAAATCTCCACAGTTATCTAAAATTGTTGATAAAGCCCCGGCCAATAAATACAAGCGGGCCGCCCTGTGGAATTTACGGACAAAATCTACGATAATCTTTCTTCCGGCAGGGCGGAGCGGGTTCGTGAAGAAAGTTATTGAAAGAGGATGAGGACATAGTTTTATGAAGGCAGAAACAACTTTGTGCAAAGGACAAATTCTGGACAGCGGTTTTGAAATTCTCGATATAGTAGATCTTGAAGAATTGGATGCCTGTGGTATTTGGGCGCGGCACCGGGCAAGCGGCGCCGAAGTATTTCACATTCTTAATGACGATAAAGAAAATCTTTTTGGCTTTACTTTTGCCACTGCCCCGGAGGACTCTACCGGGGTTGCCCATATTCTGGAACATTCGGTACTCTGCGGTTCAAAGCACTATCCTTTAAAAGATGCCTTTCTGGTACTTGCCCAGGGGAGCCTTCAAACCTATCTTAATGCCTGGACCTATCCCGACAAAACCGTTTATCCCGCAAGTTCGGTAAACGAGCATGATTATTTTAACCTGATGGGGGTTTACGGCGACGCGGTGTTTCGTCCCCTTATTTCGGAATGGACGTTTATGCAGGAAGGACACCGTTTGGTTTTTTTGGCTGAAGAAAAGGGCAGGCAAAAACCGGCGAAAAAACTTTCCATAACCGGGGTTGTCTATAACGAGATGAAAGGGGCTTACTCTTCTTTGGAACAATACGCCGGTCACTGGTCGGCCAGCGCTTTGCTTCCGGAAACCCCTTATGCTTTTGAATCCGGCGGCGATCCCGGCGCGATTCCGGATCTAAGCTGGGAAGGGCTTAAGAAATTCCACAGCACCCGTTATGTCCCGGCAAACTGCCGTGTTTTTCTGGCCGGGAATATTCCCACGGAAAAACAGCTTGACTTTCTTGGCAGCCGGTTTTTTTCAGACCTGCCGCCGGGACGGAAGTCCCCCACGATAGCCAGGGCCGCCCCCTGGGATAAACCGCGCCGCTTCACCATCCCCTGCCCGGCAGGCGGGGACTCCAAACCCACGGGCCTTGTCTCCTGGCTTTGCGGGGATTCTGTAAACCCCATGGAAACCATGAGCCTTGCCGTCCTTTCAGAAATACTTTTGGGACACGACGGTTCTCCCCTGGCCCGGGCCTTAATCGAATCCGGCCTGGGGGAAGACATTTCTCCTGTTACCGGCCTTGAAGGCTCCTTAAGGGAAACGGTTTTTTCCGCCGGCTTAAGGGGTATGAAACAGGATGCTTTAAAAATCGAAAAGTTTGTCCTGGACTTCTTCGCAAAATTGGTTAAAGAGGGTATCCCCAAAGAAGAAATTGAGGCGGCGCTGCTTTCCCTGGAATTTTCCCATAAAGAAATTAAAAGATCCGGGGGCCCCTATTCCCTGGTCTGGCTGCGCCGCTCCCTTTGCGGCTGGCTCCACGGAGCAAAGCCCTGGGAAACCCTTGTTTTTACGCCGAACTTTGAAGCCCTAAAGGAAAAGATCGCCGGGAACGGCCGGTTTTTTGAGGAACTTATCCAAAAATATTTTCTTGATAACCCCCACCGGGCTTTTATCGAAATTAAACCCGAAAAAGATTTTCTTAAAAAAAAGGAAGCCGCCCTTGCCAAAAAGCTTGCGGAAAAAGAGGCGGCGCTTTCCGGCGCGGAAAAAGACGCTATTATGCAAAAACAGGCGGAGCTTGAAAAGATACAAAAAATGCCCGACAGCCCCCAGGCTCTTGCGTCTATTCCCCATCTTTCCAGAAAAGATCTTTCCCCGGAAATCGAAAAGATCCCCCGGGAATTTTCCGGCGCCGGAGGTCTTCCTTCTCTGACCCACCCCCTGTTTACCAACGGGATTTCTTACATAGACCTTGCCTTTCCGGTAGATGTTCTTGAAAGCGCCGATTACCCCTGGCTGCCCTTTTTTTCCCGGGCCGTAGTTTCCATGGGCCTTCCCGGCAAAGATTATGGCGAAGTGTCAAGCATGCTGGCCCAGGTTTCGGGGGGCTTCCATGCGGTCCTGAACGCGCCTTCAGCCGCGCCGGGCGGCGTCGAGCCGGTTTTACCGGGAGGCACTCCGGACATACTGGGCAGGGACTGCATTATTTATAAACTTAAAGCCCTGGACGAAAAGGTTGACCCGTCCCTTGATCTTGTCCTTTCCCTTATCACCCAGGCTGATTTTTCCGATTTGGCCCGGCTCCGTGATTTGGCGGCGGAGTTTAAAAACGATATCGACGGAAGCATTGCCCCGTCGGGGCATCACTATGCCGGCAGCCGTTCATGCCGCGATTTTTCCAGGGCATGCAGGATAGATGATCTGTGGAACGGGCTGGATCAGGTTTTCTTTGTCCACCGCATGGTAAAAATGGACACCGAAGAAATTAAAAAGCGCCTCGAATCCATACGGGATAAATTAATCTCCGCCGGCGTTTTGGCAAACATCGCCGGAAACGAAGATGCCATAAAGGCATGTTTAAAAAGCCTTGGGGCCCGCTTCGGGAAATTTGGCGCCCCCACAAGCCGCCCGCGGGATGCCTATACGGCAGGGTTTTTTGACGGGATAGAGGAGATACGGCCTTTAAGAGGCCATGAGGTGTTTTTCTCGCCATCCCTCCAGGTGGGCTTTGCCGCCATAACCCTTCCGTCCGCGCCCTTTGACACACCCGAACAGGCTGCGGACCGCGTTCTCGCGCATCAGCTTTCTACCGGCGCTTTGTGGGAACAGATCCGTATGAAAGGCGGGGCCTATGGGGCCTTTGCCTATAGTAGTGTGTTGGATGGGGCATTTTGCCTGTCTACATACCGGGACCCCAATCCGTTGCGTTCGCTGGAAGCGTTTTCTTCGATATTAAACGGGCTTTCAAAACAGCCGCTCTCTGCCGGGGGCCTTGAAGGGGATGCTTTGGATAAGGCGGTTATCGGCGCGTACGCGAACGAAACCCAGCCCCAGCCCCCGGCTGCCAAAAGCGCCATAGATTTTCTGCGCTTCCGCCGGGGCATAGAAGACAGTTACCGTTCCCGGTTTCTTTCGTCCCTTATTGCCGTTTCCGGCAGGGAGATTTCCGCTGTCCTTAATCGCCTTGCCGCCTCTTTGAACGAAGGCGCCGGGGCCGCCCTGTCCCATCCGGTGATCATTGCCGGCCCCGAAGAGGCCAAAAAAGCCGCCCAGGCGCTTGGCGTAGAAGCGGTAAAACTTCCGGTATAAAAGATCCTCCGGCGGCGCGCCGGGCCGCCTAATATCCTGATGGTTACCATGCTGCCAAACAGTTAGCGCCTTGTATACCTGTTGTGTTTTTGTAATACTTGGGCAATTTCTGCTATTATGTCCTGGGTTTTTTCGTCAAGGCCTTCGAATGTCCGCAGAAAGGAGCGAATCCTGGGGCTGGAGGAGATAACAATTTCTTCACGGCCGAATTTCTGCCCGGAGACGAGGTATTCTACCGAAACTCCCAGCGCCCTGGCTATTTTTACCGCCGTAGTGGCCGGAGGTACGGATGCCTGCTTGCCCACATAACAATCAAGCGCCCCCTTGGCCACCCCCGATTTTGCGGCTAACTCCTTAACGGTCAAATCCTGGTACGCAAGCTCGTCTCTCAGGTTCTTTCTGAAATTACTCTCCATACAAAAAAAATATCGTAATTACTTTGTTTTATGCTTGACATTATGGTAATAACCGTATATTTTATAAATGTTGATATAGTAATTACCGTATTTTTTGCAATTTTTTACGGTAATTACTACCACAGGCTTGAAACAGGTCCTGGGATTCAACATGGGGGCGGTGGTTTCCGGAGCCGCTTCCCCCATCTTAATTGTCCACCGCCAGATCCGTATGTCATACGAGGCGGGGGATGTAATTCCTATATGTATTCCTATAAGGAGTGTAGAAAATGAGCAAAGTACGGTTTTTTAGGGGAGCGCTGTTCCTCGCGTTGTTTACGGCCCTGGCCGTGGGAGCCTCGGCGCAGATTACGATTAGCGGCGGGGCCGCCCTTTCAAGCATGTCGGCGGAAGTAGGGAGTACCTCGATAGACGGTGACATCGGTTTTGGGGGCAATATATATGCAGACTACCTGCTCCCCATCGGCGTCCCTCTGTCTCTGGGAATCGAAGCCGGTTTTGATACGGCGTCGATAGAAGATGGCGGCACTAAAGTTACAGGTAACGCAATCCCTCTCCTGGCTCGCGTTGCCTACCATTTTGACCTTATGGCGAACCTCGATCTCTATCTGGTAGGCAAGATTGGCTATGTCCTGGGCTTTGCTGAAACAGGGGGGGAATCTGAGAGCGGTTTTGGCGGTATCGGTTTTGGTTTTGACGTGGGCGTCGCCTACTATTTTACCCCCCGTATAGGGGTTTTTGCCGAGGCTGGGTTTGACCGGTATAACTTAGAAAAAGATATTAGCGGCATGACAGTCAAAGCGCCCTTCTCCAGGTTCGTTACTGTCGGTATAAGCACCAAGTTCTAATTCCACAGGACCCGCACGGAGACAGTGTGGGTCCTGGCCGCAGATTGAAGCGCCGTTTCACGGGGGATTTTAGTATGAAACAAAAGTTTGTTTTTTTGGCTGGTGCCCTGTTCGTCCTGGGCGCGGCGTTTGTGTTTGGGGACACCCAACTGCAAATAGAGCGCCTTACGAGCAAGGTAAATTCAGGTTTCAGGGAGCGGATTTACATCGACGGGAAAAATGTCCTCACCCTGGCTAATGGAAAATCCGGCACGGTGACGGTTTCCGACGGTCCCCATAGGATCTACGCGGAACTGTACACCATGAAGAGCGACGAGATGGCGTTTAACGCCGCCGGGGGAATCATAACAATTTCCATTGCCGCGAATTCCCTGGACGATTTTATTATCTCCATAGCCGGCGCCTCTACAGCAGGGGCTCCTGCCTCCTCGGCGGCATCCGCGGCTTCTGCTGCCGCATCTGCGGCCCTTTCCGCTATACCCAAAACGCCGGCAGGCCAATCCACTTTGGAGTCGGCGCTTTATGCCGCCGCCGGTGTGATCATCGCCAGGATCCAGCCGCGAACCACCATTGCGGTGGTAAGCGTGGCCTCAAGGGATACCGAATCCGCCGACTTTGTGGTTGACGAGCTTGCGTACATCATCGTCAGCTCCGGCAATTTTAAGGTTGTTGACCGGAAAAGCCTTGACGCAATCAGGTCGGAACAGAATTTCCAGACATCAGGGGATGTTGACGATGATTCGGCGGTATCAATAGGAAAACTGCTGGGAGCGAATATCGTTATCACCGGCAGCATCTCCGGGGCCGGCTCCACGCGGCGCCTACGCCTAAAGGCCCTGGACGTTATGACCGCGGAAATTGTGGCCATGGCCTCAGAGGCGTATTAGGACACAGTTCACTTAAAAGTATGTATCAGGAGTATTGTTATGAAGAAAAGAAATTTTTTGTGGTTTACGGCGCTCGCCCTTGCCTTGCTGGCGGCGGGTTGCGGCGGCTCTCCGGCGCAGCGGATCGACGATCCTAATATTCCGGAATGGATCAACGACCTCCCTCCGGAGGATGTTCTGTGGGGCATAGGCTCCGCCAAACAGTCCTCGGACCAAATGGCCATGACCATCGCGGAGGCCCGCGCCCGGACCAGCCTGGCCCGGATACTCAATGTAAAGGTTGAGGCCATGCTCATCGACTATATGCGGGACGCGGGGACGGTGGGCAGCCAGACGGCGCTTGCCCTCCAGCAAGATGTCAGCGACCAGGTTACTTCCCTGGAGTTGAACGGCGCCAGGCCCATTAAACGGTGGAAAGCTCCGGACGGAACCTGGTGGTACCTGGTGGAATACAAAGGATCGGATGCCAAAGCCGCGCTGAGCAATGTGTTTAACAGCGAGGCTGCCCAGTTTGCGGAATTTAAGGCTGACGAGGCT
>JAIRLQ010000072.1 GCA_031259345.1 Treponema sp. | reverse complement strand
TTCTCTGTTACCGGCGTATATACAGTGTACCCAGCCAGCCGCACTAAGGAAGCTGTCCGAACAAGTTTTTCAAACTTTTCGGACAGCCCCGGTTATTCCATGACGGAAGAAGTTACAGGACTATACGGCAATTTTGACGATGGGAAAGACCGCGTAGGTATAAAGCATGCGTGCATATAAATATGTAAAGGAGTTTTAAAATGAGAAAAGGAAGGATTTTTACCGGTACCGTTTATTGGTTTTGTACGTTTTTGGTTTTCGCTTTTGTATTAGCCGGCTGCCCTTCATCGACAGGCGGCGGCGGCGAAACAGGGTACCCGACATCACCAACCGACCCCGCCCCGAATACCAACACACTGGTTGCCTTTGGCGACAGCCTTACCTATGGAACCGGTGCCGGAACCGGCGACGCCGCCAAGGAAAACTCGTTTACCAAGTATCTTTCCCAGCATATTAACCTTAACGTTGTAAACGCCGGAAAGCACGGGGATACTACGGCCGATGCCATCTCAAGGCTTTCCGAAGTTAGCGGCGAGAATCCCCGGATTGTACTTATTGAATTTGGCGGTAACGATTACTTTCAGGGCGGTTCAACCCAGGATGTGATTTCCCAGGCGAAAGGCAACTACATTACCATGATAGAGACCTTAAAAAATAAAAACCGTAAAATCTTTCTTTTAAAATTTTACACCCAGGAATGGTTCCAAAGGATCGAAGACCAAACATACACGGATAGCAAAACCGTCTGGGATAACATGTACGCGGAGATTGTCAAACAATATCCGGATGTGGGCCTGGTAGAAAATATTTGGGATGGGATAACGAGCAGTCATATAACCGATGACTACGTCCACCCCAATGCCGATGGATACATCATTATGGGGACAAATATTTTTAACAGCATCAAACCTTATCTTCTGGAGCAGGGGCTGGTAAAAAACCTTTGACGGCATAGGTGTTTGCGGGTATATTTTGGAACGATGGAATACTACGAGGCGTAATACAAACAGGACGCCCGGGCCTGATAAAAACCCCACTATAGTGAAATCCTAAATGTAATAAACACAGGAATAAGCCTGTTACCGGACGGGGCTTGTTACTACCGCCGGCAAACAAGGACATTTATTGAGCCCCACGCCCTGCCACTTTTCCGGTATTGCCGCGCTTCGCACCTGCTCGCGCACTTTATCAGGCGAGGCCGCTCCCGCCCCACCACAAAGCAAACGAATGTACCGGCAACGTAAACACCCCGCCGGGCGGTTTGACGCCGGGCGATGCGCCCCCGCGCTTTATCGGACGGGGCTTGTAACTACCGCCGGCAGAAAAAAAGCATATTTGTCGATAACGCAAACAGGGCGCCGGGCGGCTTCCCCGGCGGTGCGTATGGTGAAACGACGACCAGGATAATGTTATACGCAGAAAATGTAACTCTAAGACAATAAACGTAAAACAACAAACGGCGCGCAGCGCGTAAGGAGTTTCGTCCATCTAGCACCCAGCCGGGAAGCCGCCCGGGCGCCCTGTTTGTACTTCACAAAAGGCGGAAGCTTTGATAGACTTTATTGTCGGGAAAATCCTTGACCGGCTGTTACCGGAACATAATCTTTATAAACCCTGGGAGGCATTGAAATGAAAAAGTTACTGCTGTTTATCTGTTGTTTAGGCGTTTTTAGTCTTTCGCTCTATCCGCGCCCCCAGGCCGAACCGGGCGCCGCCGCCCCGCTGCGGGTAGGCATTATGCCCGATGCCGATTCCCTGCCCTTTATGGCCGCCAGGGATGAAGGCTTCTTTGAACAGGAAGGGGTCGCTGTTGATCTCATCACTTTTTCCAATCCCCAGGAACGCGATGCCGCCATTCAGGCAGGCCGCCTGGACGGGGCTATTTCTGACCTTCTGGCCGCGGCCTTTTTTGCGGCAGGCGGTTTTGACACCAAGGTTACCAGCCTTACCGATGGCCGCTACGGCATCGTGGTTTCTCCCCAGTCGGGGATAAAGACCCTGGCGGAACTTCGAGGCAGGCGTATCGGGCTTTCTACCAATACGATTATTCAATACACCGTAGACGCCCAATTGCAGCAGGCAGGGGTTTCCATGGAAGAGTACGAAGCGGTTTCGGTGCCCCGCATGCCGCTGCGGCTCGAAATGGTTCTGGAAGGCCGGATTGAAGGCGCCAGCCTCCCGGAGCCCCTGCTTACCGCTGCGGCGGCCCAGGGCGCCCCGCTCCTCTCCACCACAGACAGCACCGGCATTGACGCGGGAATAATGCTTTTCTCCAAAAAGGTTCTGGATGAACGGCTGGAAGCGGTCAGGGCCTTTTACCGGGCATATTACAAAGCGGCCCAAAAAATAAACGCCAACCCCGATGCCTATCGGGAATACCTGGTGGATAAGGCGGCTTTTCCCGCGGCGGTTAAAGATACGTACCGCTTTGTCAGATACCGCAAGCCGTCACTGCCGGACAATTCCCAGATCGAAGGGGCCTTAAACTGGCTTAAAAGCCGGAATCTTCTTGAAGCCGATCTAAAGCCCGGCGATCTTGTAGACCGCCGGATAACCAGTGAATGGTAGAACTTAAGGGCCTTTCCCTAGCTTATCCCCTTCCCCGCAAAAGGCTGGCCACGGCCCTTGGCCATATAGACGCCCGTTTTGAAAAAGACCGGTTTTCGCTTATAATCGGGCCTTCGGGCTGCGGCAAAACAAGCCTCATCAAAATCATGGCCGGACTTCTTAAGCCCGGTACCGGAAAGGTCTTGATCCGGGGGGAAGAAGCCCAGGAGGCCGGGGTAAAAAGAGCCGTTATTTTTCAGGATTTTGGGCTTTTGCCCTGGAAAACAGTACAGGCCAACGCGGAACTGCCCTTGCGTATCGCCCACGCCAAAGAACCGGAGCGCAAAAGAGCTGCCTTATTGCTGGAAAAATTCGGCCTTTTGCCCTTTGCGAAACGTTACCCCCACCAGCTGTCGGGGGGGATGAAGCAGCGCCTGGCCATAGTCCGGGCATTGGCTGCCCAGCCGGAGATTCTGCTTATGGATGAACCGTTTTCCAGCCTGGATGCCCTTACCAGGGAAGACGCTCAGGACTTTCTTCTTTCTGTCAAGGAAGAGCAGGCCCTTACCGTCATCATGGTAACCCATTCCATCGAGGAGGCCGTCTATTTGGCCGACTCGGTCTATGTAATGACCGGCAAAAACCCCGGAACCATACAAACATGCATCACGGTATCGCGGAACGGCCTGTCCCGGGCTCTGTTCAGGGAAGGGCGGGAATTTAGGGAATATTGTGCCCTTTTGCGCAACACCCTTAAAAAAACGCCGGAACCCCCGCCGGGTTTTCAGGGGAAGCGGCAACAAGAGGAAGCGTAGATTGAAAAAATACTTCTATATATTCCTTGCCCTTTTGGGTTTTACTCTTATCTGGCAGGGAGTGTCCCTTCTTGCGGGGCGGCCCTTTCTTCCGGGTCCCGGCGAAACGGTAAAAGCCCTTGCCCGCCTCTACGCGGGCGACAAACTGGGGCGGCATCTGGCGGCAAGCCTTTCGCGGATACTTTGGGCTATTGTACTAAGCGCTGTCCCTGCTTCTGCCCTAGGGTTGGCCGCGGGCCGTTCCCCCAGGTTCAACCGCATAATCTCGCCGGTCATCTACCTGCTCCACCCCTTGCCCAAAGCGGCTTTTCTGCCGGTAATCATGCTTTTTCTTGGCCTGGGGGAAGCATCCAAGATTTTTTTGGTAGGGTTTATCATTTTTAGCCAGATCCTGGTAACATTACGGGACGCGGCAAAACAGGTCCCCGAAGAACTTCTGGATTCGGTACGTTCTCTGGGGGCGGGAAAAGCGGATCTTTTGGCCCATGTAACCATTCCGGCGGTATTGCCCGCGTTTTTTACCAGCCTTAGGGTAAGCCTGGGCACCGCCATAGCGGTTCTGTTCCTGGCCGAAACCTTTGCCTCCGAGAGCGGTCTTGGTTACCTTATTGTGGACGCGTGGACCAGAGTGGCTTATGGGGAAATGTACGCCGCCATTATGGTTTTGAGCCTTTTGGGGCTTCTGCTTTTTGCCCTGACAGACCTGGCCGAAGCCCTGCTCTGTCCCTGGCAAAAAGTGTAACTTTTGCTGTTTTTGAACGATAAGCCGTCCGATTCCGGGCAAGCATATTAACAATTTTTAAAAGAAGGAATTGCATAATTCATCGTATTACAATGGATCACGCTCATTCCAATTACTCTGCCCGGAAGAAGACTCGAACTTCCATGCCGGTGAAGGCACTGGTACCTGAAACCAGCGTGTCTACCAATTCCACCATCCGGGCCTGATACGATAAAGCTAACATAAGAAACGCCCTGAGTCAATATAGATAAGCGTGGAATACTTGAGGCTTATGAAGCTGCTGTTTCCGTGGAAACAATAGTTTCCAGCGCAATCTCTATCATCCGGGTAAAAGCAGTCTGCCTTTCTTCTGAGCTGGTCATTTCGTGGGTTATGACATTGTCCGAAATGGTAAGAAGGCAAAGGGCTTCACGTCCGTATTTTGCCGCCAGAGTGTAAAGTTCAGCGCTTTCCATTTCGAGGCAGAGGCAGCCGTAACGCGACCATATTTTCCATTCCTCAGGGTTTTCGGTGTAGAACATATCTAATGAAACCACCGGACCGGCTTCGACAGGCCAGCCTTTGGCGGCGGCAATCTCGTATGCCTTCTTTACCAGATTGAAAGATGCGGTTGGCGCATAATTGCGTCCATTAAACCGGACGCTGTTGGCGCTCGAATCGGTGCATGCCGAAAGGGCAATTACCAGATCCCGAAGTTTAAGATGTTCCTGAATGGACCCCGCTGTGCCAACCCGGATTGCCCGTTTAACATCATATTCACGAAACAATTCGTTTGCATAAATTGAAATTGAAGGGATGCCCATGCCGGTACCCTGGACAGAAACTCTTTTTCCTTTGTATGTCCCGGTATAGCCAAACATGTTCCTTACCTGGTTGTACTGAACCGGATTTGTCAAAAAGGTTTCCGCAATATGCTTGGCCCTAAGCGGGTCGCCGGGCAGCAGAATATCTTCCGCAATTTCACCTTTTTGAGCGGCTATATGAACAGACATAAAAACTCCTTACAGGTTAATTGAACATGTCTATTATATGATATTCAAAATAAAAAAAAAAGTATAACATAAAAACACAGAGATAATTATGAGCAGAAAAATAGGCATTGGCATCGACACCGGCGGAACATACACGGACGCGGTTATTTACGGCTTTTCCGAAAAAAAAGTTCTTGCTTCGGCAAAAGCCCTTACTACCCGCCAAGACCTCTCTGTGGGGATTCTTGAAGCCCTGGACAAGCTTCCCCTTGTATTGTTAAAAGAGGCGGGAATTATTGCCCTTTCTACTACATTGGCTACCAATGCCTGTGTAGAGGACAAAGGGGGCAGGGCGCGGCTTGTCTTTTTCGGCGGCGATGAAAAAGTAATTAACGAGAGGGGGGCAAAGTACGGCCTTCCCCAGTCTGACGAAATTCACATTCAGGAAAGTTTTACCGATTTTTCGGGGTTCTCCCACAAAGAACCTGACTGGGATTTTTTTGCAAAAGCGGTACGTGAAAAATTTAAAAACCTGGACGGCGCCGGGATTATAGAACTTAACGCCATGAGGAATAGCGGTATAATAGAAAAAAAAGCAAAAGAAATTTTTCAGAAACAGTTTGATATTCCCGTAGTCTGCGGTCATGAACTTTTTTCGGAGTTGAACAGCCTTCAGCGCGGATCCAGTACCCTTCTTAATGCACGGCTTTTTCCTGTTATAGAAGAATTTCTTACCGCCATTAAAACTTCAATTTCCCAAAGGGGTATTGACGCCGTTTCGGTTATAGTACGGAGCGACGGCAGCGTTATGTCCGATGAATTTGCCCGGCTGCGGCCTGTTGAAACCCTGCTTTGCGGCCCTGCGGCAAGCGTTGCCGGGGGTTCAAAGCTTTCCGGCGAAAACGACTGTGTTATAGTAGATATGGGCGGTACTACTACCGACATCGCCCTGGTAAAAGACGGCATTCCGGTAAGCGTTACCGATGGCATTGCCATAGGAAAATGGCGCACCTTTGTTCATGGCTTTTACATTAAAACCTTCGGCCTTGGCGGCGACAGCGCCGTGCATTACCGGGAAGGAAAAGTCTGCCTTGAAGAATACCGTGTTGTCCCCCTGTGCGTTGCGGCTTCCCGCTATCCGGAGGTGGGGGACAATTTGCGGCGCATTGCGGAAAGCTATACTGCCCATTCACTTTTTATTCATGAACATTACATACTGGCAAACGATATACGCGATCCTGACCGCCATACGGAAACCGAAAAACGTTTTTGCGCCGCTTTGCGTAAGGGCCCGCTTGTTTTAAAAGATGCCGCCGCCGCAATTGATACGGATATTTATAATTTTAATGTTTCACGGCTTTTAAAAGAAGGAGTAGTGCAGATCTGCGGTCTTACGCCGACAGATATTATGCATATTAAAAATGATTTTTCGGGTTTTAACAGGGAAGCTTCCCTGTGGGGCGCAAAGTTTACAGCCTTCAACCTGGGTATTTCTGTTGATGAATTGTGCCATAGGGTTTATGATGAAATCAAACAAAAGCTTTACATCAATATAGTTAAAATATTGCTTGAAAACAGCGACAGACATTACAGCCGGAACGGTATTGATCCGTCTTTAGAAGCATTTATTAAAAAGAGTTATGATTCGTTGCGAAGGGGTCATACCGCTTGCGGCGGGGTTGTTGATTCCGCCAAAAAAAATCCGCTTGATAAAATGATTTCGTTTAATTTTAAAACAGGTTTTTCTTTGGTGGGGATAGGCGCGCCCATACATATATTTTTAAAAGATGTTGCGGATCTTTTGGGAACAAAAGCGCTTATTCCTGAATTCCATGAAGTTGCAAATGCCGTCGGCGCGGTAGCATCGGGTATTTCCGCTTCTTTTACTGTTAACATAAGGCCGGAGTACAGTACTGCGGGGGTTTCCGGTTACAGTGTTTCCGGCTGCGACGCGGTTAAAACATTTAAAACCCTTAAAGAGGCGGAAGCATTTGCGGTTTTTGAAGCAAAAAAAGGAGCCGAAACGGAAGCGAGAAAGCGGGGGGCGGCAGGCGGTATTAATATAAGCTGTGAAATTCATAATGAAGAAGGAATCATGAAAGACGGCGTGTTTTATATGGGGACCGTGGTTAAAGCCCGGGCTTTGGGGGATCTTGGAAACTAAGTTCCTGAACAACTCTATTTATCCGCCTTGCCCGTTATTTGACGGGTGGAATATTTTTTTTAAAAGGCAGTCCCGCATTGAGGGCGTTCCTGTTTTCTTCTTCAAAAAGATTTACATTGGCTATATTGCTTTTAAAAAGTTTTTCAAGGACAGGATCGAAAAATTTATGCCAGCTTGTATTTTTAACCGATTTAAAACCTCTGCGTATTTTATGAGACGAACCTGCGCCGGGATCAAAATAAGCTATACCTTCTTTAATTGCCCAATCCATGGGAGCATAATAACATACCGCAAAGTGAAGATCCTTTATATCGTCGTAAGCGCCCCAAAAGCGTCCCCAAATACGCCTGTTTTTACGGACAAGAAAAGCCATGGCAATTGTTTCGCCCTCTTCCTGCCCACCCCGCAAAGACAAGCGCGCTTCTACAAAAGCAACTCCGGGGCGGTAATTTTTGTAAAGTTCCAAAAAGAATTCCTTGTTGACCCATCGGGCATCCCAGGGGATAAATTTGTCGTTGGTAATTGTATATAATTCAAACATGCGCTTAAAATAATCTTCGCCGGCGTTGTCCCCCGGGATAATTTTGATAGTTATTTCCTGTTCTTCATGGCGCTGCCATTCTTTGCGGATATTTTTCCGCTGGTTTTTTGAAAATATGGAAAGAGAATCATTAAAATCTTTATAGCCCGGATTTTCCCAAAGAAAATGTGAATGTTCCCAGGCTGTATAACCAGAGCCGGGCAGCGGCCCTGCCCAAAGGGGATCGGCAAAAAGCAGATTGAGGCTGACGATACCGTTTTGCCTGCAAAAATTTTCCGCAGCTTTAAGGATTAATGCGGTAGCTTCGTCTGCTTGCATTTCCGGTGAACACAAAAAACAATAGCCTTCCGCAGGGGTAGCGGCCAGGGTTCCCACCATTTTTGGATACCATTCTTTCCCCAGAGAATAAGCCGCTTCGGCCCAAAAATAATCAAAAACATATTCACCGCCGGAGGATGTTTTTAAATAGAAAGGCGCTGCCGCCAGAAGGCGGCTGTTTTTCCAAAGACAGAAATGAAAAGGGTACCATCCCGTTTCGGGAGCTATGCTTCCCGATTGTTCCAGGGCGGCAAGCCATTCATAATCCAAAAACGGTACTGTTTCGGGTTTAATCAGGGCATTCCATTTTTCTTTTGGGATTTCCGTAATTGACGGATGAATTTTTATTTCTGTTTTATTTTCTGCCATTGTTATATTCCAAAAAAACGTTTTGTGTTTTCAAAAATTTCTGCGGCAAGCCTGTCTTCTTCTTTGCCCTGAAAACGGGCAATCGCATTGGCAATATGAGGTAAATACCGCGGTTCGTTTCTTCTGTTTTTTACTTTAAAGGGGAGATCCCTTGGCAATATAAACGGAGCGTCTGTTTCCAGCATAAGCCTATCGCCCGGGATTTTTTTTACCGCATTGATTAAATGAGTCCCCCTCCTTTCGTCGCAAATCCATCCGGTAAGGCCGATATAGCAGCCAAGGGCCAAATATATATCAAGTTCGCTTTCATTTCCCGTAAAACAGTGAACCACCGCGCCTTTTATTTTACCGGCACTGTTTTTTAAAATGGCAATAAAATCTTCTGACGCGTCCCGCTCGTGCAGAAAAAGGGGAAGCCAAAGTTCCGCCGCAAGTTCAATTTGCTTTTCAAACCATTTACGCTGAATATTCCGGGGGGAAAAATCGCGGTTGTAATCCAGCCCGCATTCCCCAATGGCAACGGCTCGGTGTTCCTGCGCCAGTTCCTTTAGCGCGCTTATGGTTCCGTCTCCGCAAAACCGCGCTTCATGGGGATGAACCCCGGCGGTGGCGTATAATGTGCCGGGAAAACTTTCGTTGTATTGGGCGGCGAAGGTCAGCGCCTGGGCGCTTGATTTTTCACCCGTGCCGGTAATAATTAAAGAAGATACCCCGGCATTTATTGCGTTTTGAATTACAGCCTTACGATCTTTGTCAAATGAGGAATGCATTAAATTGCATCCAATATCTATAAGCCCCACAATTTACTCCCTCTCAATCAGGAGATCTTTTTCCCCTGAGGAAAGGCTTGCAAAAATCCTTCGTTTAACCGCTCCCGAATTACCGGTAAACGCGGCAATCTTTCCGCGCATATCCCGGCGGCCCGAATTAACCCCGTAGGGGCAGGTGCAGGCTGCTTTTAAAACCCCCATTTTATCCGCGGAAGCAATTATTTCCCGTTCCTCAATTAAAGCCAGGGGCCGGATAAGGCTTACCGGATATTTGCGGTATTGCAGCAAAACCGGCATGGCCGATAAAACACCCTTACCGGTCATGTTCATAAAAAAAGTTTCGATTATGTCATCAAGGTGATGGCCCAGCGCAATTTTATTAAAATTATTTTCTCCGGCATATTTTAATAATTCTGTGCGGCGCTGGGTGGAACACCAGTAGCAGTTCATTTTTCGCCCGGGTTTTAAGCGGCCTATTATGGGAACGGAAAGATCCTTAAAGGGAACGTCCCATTCATTAAGCTTTTGTAAAAGAATGGATTTTTTACAGCAGGAACAAAAATCGCTTGAAATATGTAAAGCCGCAAGGCTGTACTGAACTTTAAGGGCCGGCCGCAAAGCGGACAAAACCCACGCAAGCATTGTTGAATCTTTTCCGCCGGAAACAGCGATAAGGATATTGTCGCCTTCTTCAACCAATTTCCTTTCCATGATTAATTTGGCGGCAAGCTTCCGTACTATTTCGCAAGGCTCCGCGCGGCGGATAAAGCGGTTACTCATTTTAATATTATTGATGTGAATGTATATATATTGTCAATCGGTTCTGTTCCTGGTACCCTGCCCGGGAATTCATTTGACAGTAGTTCTTTTTCTGTGTAATATACATGTATATATACAGGGAGATAGTAACCAATGGCAGAGCCGGCTTTAAACACCCTGGTACGGCAGGATAAAACCCCGATTTACCGGCAAATTTATCAAATCTTGCTTTCCGAGCTTGACAGCGGTCTTTACGACGAGACGGCTATGATGCCCAGCGAAAAGGAACTCTGCGACCGCTTTGACGTAGAACGAAACACGGTCCGTAAGGCTTTAAGCCTTTTAGTAGAAGAAAAAAGGGTTATCCGCAGGCCCGGCCTGGGTACCGAATTGATTAGACCGGGCGCCCCTGTGGGGCAGAATCCGGTGGGCCCCCTTTCCCTCTTTATTACCCAGGTTGATTATCTCCACGCCGTGGGGGGCGAAAGCTTTCATCTTAGGCTGATACATAACCTTAACCGGCGCCTCGGCGAACTGGGCGGGGCCATGCTTTTTAAGCCCGTGGAACAGAGCGGCGACATTACCGAATTAATCTGCAGTGTTTCCGCCGGGGGCATTATCTTTGATTCTTTTATAGAAAAAAACTACTATACCCAGGCCCTCAAAACCGGCATTCCCTGCATCTCTGTCAACCAGTATTCCCCCCTTATGACCAGTATTGTCAGCGACAACTTTGGCGGGGCATACGAGGCGGCAAGGCAGATCCTGGATGGGGGCCACGAAAGGGTAGCCTTTATCCTGGGAAAAACAAGTTTTGATTCCTGCCGGGAACGCCTTAGGGGCATTAAGCAGCTTTACGCTGAGCGGAACCTGGAACTCAGGCAGGAGTATCTTATTCAGGGAGACTGGCTTTTTAGCTCCGGAGCAGCCGCGGCGGCGCAAATTGCCAAAATGCCCGAAGCCGAAAGACCTACCGCGGTATTCGCCTTTAACGATGACATGGCCTATGGCTGTTATAACGCTTTGACCCGCCTGGGTTTCCGGATACCCGATGACATCAGCATAGTCGGCTTTGACAACAGCGACCGCTACGCCGATATGTTTCCGCCTATCTCAACCGTAGATGTAAACCTCCCGTCAATAATTGAATACGCGGCGTGGTACCTGGCGGAAAGTTTTACCGGAAGGGCCCCCAGGCAGGCGGTAAGAATTGAAACCCAAACTGTCTTTTGCGACAAGGGTACGATAAAAACGCTGTAAAACAATGCTGGCGCGTTTACTCCGTAATCCAAACAGGACGCCCGGGGGGGGGGCCGGCGGGGGGGGTGTTGGTGGGATGTCCTTTCGCGCGGCGCGGCGGGTGGGGGGTTTGGGTGTTTTTGGTTGGTTT
>JAIRLQ010000046.1 GCA_031259345.1 Treponema sp. | reverse complement strand
GGGGGTATGCTGGCTAAGCGGATTATTCCCTGCCTTGATGTGGATGACGGCAGGGTTGTTAAAGGCGTCAAGTTTAAAGGGATTTTGGATGCCGGGGACCCGGTTCTGCTTGCGCGGCGCTATAATGACGAGGGCGCCGACGAGTTGACTTTTCTGGACATTGGGGCATCGTTTAAAAGCCGGGCGACTCTTTTGGAAGTTGTGCGCAGCGTGGCGGCGGAAGTTTTTATTCCCTTGTGTGTGGGCGGGGGAATCCGTTCGGTAAAGGACATGAGGGAAGCTATGAATGCGGGCGCGGACAAAGTGTCCGTATGCAGTTCGGCGCTGGAAAGGCCGGAGCTGCTTTATGAAATGTCCCGCGCTTATGGCAGCCAGTGCGTGGTACTGTCCATAGACGCCGCCCGCTCAGGGTACGACAGGGAGGGCAGGCTTGTCTGGCATGCCTTTTCTCACGGCGGCCGCCGGGACACAGGTGTTGACGCGCTTGAGTGGGCAAAGCGGGCGGTTGAACTGGGGGCCGGGGAAATCCTTCTTAATTCCATTGATGCCGACGGTACCGGGGACGGCTACGACATAGAGTTGACGCGGGCTATCCTTGACGTGGCGCCTGTTCCGGTCATTGCGTCAGGCGGAGCGGGCAATCCGGATCAAATTGCCAATGTCCTTGTTGATCCCGGAGCGGATGCCGCATTGGTGGCATCTTTGCTTCATTTTGAAAAAACCACAATTGGGGAAATAAAAAAACATATTGAAAAAAAAGGAGTGTGCGTAAGATGGTAATTGCGTCAATAGATTTGCAGGGCGGTAAAGCCGTTCAGTTAAAACAGGGGTGCGAGCTGGTTCTGGAAAGGGATGATCCCGAAGCGCTGGCGGAAGAATTTGACCGCTATGGTGAAGTTGCGGTTATCGACCTGGACGCCGCTATGGGAAAAGGATCCAACCTGGAAATAATAAAAACGCTGCTTCATAAAGCCGAGTGCCGTGTCGGCGGCGGCATAAAAACTGTGGAGCAGGCAAAAGAACTTTTAAGCCTTGGGGCGCGGAAGGTTATTGTCGGTTCCCAGGCATTCCGCATAGGGGATGAGTTTAAAGTTAACAAAGAATTCCTTAAAGCCATGTCCGAAAAAATAGGAAAAGAACATCTGATTGTGGCGGTGGACGCAAAATATTCCGCGGAAAAATCTTTTTACGAAATTGTAGTTGACGGCTGGAAAACCCCTACAGGGCTTTCCCTTCTTGGCAGCGCCATTGTTATTTCTGAATATGTTTCCGAAATTCTTTTTACCTGCGTAGACCGGGAAGGAACCATGACGGGCATTGATTTAAATCCTGTAGAGGCCCTTTCCGGATCGGTAGCGCATGACTGCGCCATTACCGTTGCGGGGGGCGTAACTACAATTGACGAGATAGAACGCCTTGGGGATTTTGGCTGTAATGTGCAGCTTGGAATGGCCCTTTATACCGGAGCAATCAGCCTGGCCGACGCTTTTGTAAGATGCCTTAACTGGAAAAAATACGAGCACCAAAATTATTGTGTTCCCGGTAATTTAGAAAGCCGGCTTCCGCTTATTCCGGTGATTGCCCAGAGCGGCGACGGCCAGGTTCTTATGACAGGCTTTGCCGACAGGGAGGCGGTTGCCGAAACATTCAAGCGGGACAGCCTTTGCTTCTACAGCCGAACCCGGGGCGCCCTTTGGATGAAAGGCGAAAATTCAGGCAACGTCCTTAAGCTTGTCCGCCTAAGGGCCGACTGCGACAGGGACGCAATCCTTGCCACCGTTAATCCTTCCGGCCCTGTATGCCATACAGGCGCGTGGTCGTGTTTTGGAACCAGGCGCCGTTATACTCTGGAGTATTTGCAGTCTGTAATCGCGGAACGTTTTAAAAATCCCACCCCCGGTTCTTATACGGCAACATTGGATGATGAATTGGTCCGGGAAAAAGTGATGGAAGAAGCGGAAGAACTTTGTTCCGCCAAAACTCATGATGAAATTGTTTGGGAAGCCGCGGACCTTTTTTACTTTAGCCTCGCTCTTATTACCCGCGCCGGAGTTACAATAGATGAAATACTAAACGAACTGGACAGGAGACACAGGAAGTGAGTGTATATTGGAATTCCCGGGTAAAAAATTTATCCCCCTATGTGCCTGGCGAACAGCCCCGGGAAAAAAAATTAATCAAGCTTAATACCAACGAGAATCCTTACCCTCCTTCGCCCCTTGTAATTCAGGCGTTAAAAAAAGCGGCGGATGATGATTTGCGGCTTTACCCCGACCCCGCCTGTACCGAACTGCGGGAAGCAATCGCCGGCCGGTACGGGGTAAAGCCGGAGCAGGTTTTTACAGGCAACGGTTCCGATGAGGTGCTGGCATTTGCCTTTGGCGCGTTTTTTGAATCAGGCCCGGACCATCTCCCTGTACTGTTTCCTGATATTAGCTACAGCTTTTATCCGGTTTATGCGGGCCTTTGGGGCATCCCGTATAAAACCATTCCGCTGGCGGATGATTTTTCTATTGATACGGATAATTATAAAATTATTTCCGGCGGCGTAATTTTATCAAACCCCAATGCTCCTACAGGTATTGCGCTTTCTGTTGACAGGATAAAACAAATTGCCGGCTTTCTTAAAAAAAACAAAAAAATATTAATTGTTGATGAAGCGTACATTGATTTTGCCTGCCCCGGCGAAGGGCTTTCTATAATCCCTTTTTGCAATGAGTGTGTAAATGTCCTGGCTGTACATACCCTTTCAAAATCCGCGTCCCTTGCGGGGCTTAGGGCGGGCTTTGCCATTGGCAGCGCCGCTCTTATCGAGGGGCTTTGCCGCATACGGGATTCGTTTAATTCATATACCATGGACCGCCTTGCCCTCTCCGGCGCCGCTGCCGCAATCCGTGACGAAGGGTATTATAAAACTGTTAACAAAAAAATAATTGCCACCCGGCTTCGGGTTTCTTCTTCCCTTGCCGCACTGGGCTTTAAGGTAATTCCTTCCCAGGCTAATTTTATTTTTGCTTCCCCGCCCCCTTCCTCCGGAATCAGCGGCCAGGCTCTGTACGCCGCCTTAAGGGAAAAGGGCGTTTTGGTGCGTCATTTTAACAAACCCCGTATCACCGATTACCTGCGTATCACCATAGGCCGGGACGCGGATATGGACGTTTTTTTGCAAATATGCGGAGAAATAATCAGGCGGCGTTAATATGAAAATAATAAATTCAAATGAGTTTGACGAATACTGGAAAAAGCTGCCGAGGCATGAAGAGGAGCAGGCGGTAGACGTTCTTGTTAAAGAAATAATTGCCGCGGTGCGTAACGAAGGCGACGAGGCAGTAAAGCGCTATGCCGCAAAATTTGACAAGGCTTCGCCCCAGGCGCTTGAAGTTCCCCCGGAACTGGTCATGGAAGCCCTTGCGGGGTTAAAGAAGGAAGACGCCGCCCTGGCGGAAGCCCTTGCCTATTCGGCGCAAAATATAAAGTGTTTTGCGATGCTGCAAAAAGAACAGTTTAAAGATTTTGAAAGCTCGCCTTCGCCGGGGCTTTTTACGGGCCAGCGGGTTATTCCGGTTGAAAAGGCGGCAGTCTATGTGCCCGGCGGGCGCTTCCCCCTTATCTCAAGCGCCCTTATGGGCCTTATCCCCGCTTTTGTTTCGGGTGTGGAAGAACTTTTCCTTGCAAGCCCGCCCGGCGGCAGCGGCAACGCGGAACCAATGCCGGGCTTTTTGCGCATCCTGGCGGCAGCCGCTTTGGCCGCCGAAACTTGCGGCAGGGAATTGCCCCGCGTTTTTCAGGCAGGCGGCGCGCAGGCCATAGCCGCCCTGGCTTTTGGAACAGAGAGCATCCCCCGCTGCGATGTAATCGTAGGCCCGGGCAATAAATATGTAGCCGCCGCCAAACGTATTATCTTTGGCGAGGCCGGCATAGACTTTGTGGCGGGCCCCACGGATGTGCTTATTATTTCCGACGGCTTTGACCGCGGGCGCGGGGCCTTGCCGGGCGCCGTCCGGTTAATAGCCGCCGATATGCTGGCCCAGGCGGAGCACGATGCCGACGCCAGGGCAAGGGCGCTGGTGCCGGACCGGCAGATGGCGGACGCGATTGTAAGCGCCCTTGAAACAGGCCTTGGGGCACGCGGCGGCGGAAGCCCGGCAGCGCTTTCCCTGGAAGCGGGCGGGCTTATCATAATATATAAAGACATGGCCGAAGCGGTACGCATCGCAAACGTCATCGCGCCGGAACATTTGGAACTACAGGTTGAAGAAGGCCGCCGGTGGATAAGCTCCCTTAAAAATTACGGCTCACTGTTTGTGGGCGCCGCGGCGGCGGAAGTGTTGGGTGATTATTCCGCGGGAATTAACCATACCCTGCCCACATCGGGAAGCGCCCGCTTTACAGGCGGCCTCTCGGTCAGGCATTTTTTAAAAACCGTCACAAGCCTGCGCTGCGAAGAAGGCGCGGGTTTGCAACGCGCCCTTGACGCCGCCCGCGTAATCGCCCGGGCCGAAGGCCTTGGCTTCCACGCCCAATCGGCGGAGGCCCGTCAGGCGCCGCGGTGAAAGGACAGTTTACAACTTTTCTATTTCTTCCGGGCTTAGGCCGGTGATGTCTTGGATATCCTCAACCGGGTAGCCTTTGGCTTTCATGTTCCGGGCAT
>JAIRLQ010000249.1 GCA_031259345.1 Treponema sp. | reverse complement strand
GAGCGGCTCGCAACAACAGCGGAGCCGCTCGACAGCCAGGCGGTCGGCGCCGGCAAACTACGGAACTGCCCGCCTGTGGCGGGCAGCCGCAAAGGAATCATCCGCCGTTGGCGGATACTATAAAACGCCCCCTTTGGGGGCATAAAAAGGAGAGCAGTATGGCTCATTCAAAATCGTACATTCCCGGAAAAGACGCTGATTTTGACAGTTTCGCAAAAAACATCGTGGTTTATGTGAACACAAAGGTAAACGCCCCGCCGGAGTCGGTTCCCCCGCCCTGGACTTTTATCCCCACGGAGTCCCTTGCGGAGCTTAACGGCGCCTGCGCGGCCTGGGACGCCGCGTACGTCAAGACCAAAATCCCCCATACCTCCGCGGAAACGGAGGAAAAAAACCGCACCCGCAAGGTGCTGGAAAAAACCCTGCGCACCTTTGTCAAGCGCTTCCTCCGCTATCCGCCGGTTACCCCCGAGGACCGGGCCAAGATGGGCATCCCCGAACTGGACACGACACGCACCCCTACGGGGAAGCCTAAAACCCGCCCGGAGTTCTCCATCGTGGTCAAGGATATCCGCCGCCTGGCCCTCCCCTTTAAAGACCAGGGCAGCGCCAGCAAGGCCAGGCCCTACGGCATGAACGGCGCCCTGGTGTCCTGGGGGATCCTGGACGCGCCCCCGGCGGACGAAAAGGCCCTGACCGAACACGCCCTGGCAACCCGCACCCCGTTTATCCTGCAATTCAAAGAAGAGGACCGGGGCAAAACGGTGTACATCACTATGCAATGGCAGACCGAAGGGGGGGTACTGGGCCATCCCAGCGAGATTCAGAGCGCCATTATCCCGTAATGGGAGGCCCTGTGTTATCTTTTGTTCCTGTTGATTTTTTCTATTGCCGCCGCTACCTGCTTTAAACGCACAATTCTGCCTCCCCCCAATTCGGGGTACGCCCTAAACCGTTCGCCGTCGTCGGAAAAGGGCCGGGATTTTTCTCCCGGAAAGGGGGGGTAGCGGGCTTGTGTCCAAACCAGGGAGGGGTCGTGTAAGCCCGCGCCGGTATTGGCGGGATCAAAATAAATAAACGATTCATGCACCCCCCGTTCCCCTAGCGGCGCTTCATCGGTGCATTGAAGGTAACGTATTATGCCGTTGTTAAGGTTTACGGATTGAATGATAGCCGAATGGGCCATGCCGCCGTTTTCGTTTCGGTAAAGGAGTATGTCCCCGGGGCGCAGGCTCGAAATCTTGTTTTCCACAGGGACAATCTGGGAGCTTTTTGAGTTGTAAAAATTTGTCCCCGCGTAGCGGGAGGGGTTGTCGCCTTTCCGTACTCCCAAAACCCGGCTTAGGGACTGTCCCAGATCCGTTCCCGCCGCTTTGGTAATGCTGCTAAGCACGTGCCAGACAAAGCCCGAACAGTCCATTCCGGTAAGGCCCACGCAATAGAGGTAGTTATACACGTCCTGCTCTTCGACGCCCTTGCCCGAGGCAAACACATAGGGCCGGTGGGGAAGGCCCCGGTAGGAACCGGCTTTCATGCGCGCAAGTTCAAAAAGGTCGCGGGTTACGGTCCAGCTTTGGCTTGGAAGGTCAAAAATAAGGACTTTTTCCTTGCCGTCCGAGAGTGCCGCGACATAAAGGGAAAAGTCGGGGCTGCCCAAAACTTCGTCAATTTTTTCCCAAAGAAAGGCGGGGTTTCCCTTGCCGCCTTCCAAAAAGCCCCATTCCTCTTCCGTAAGGGCGTCCCGTTCGCCTTCCTGGGCAAAGGGCATTCTTAGGTTCATTACCTTGCCGCCGATGATTTTTGTTTTAAAACAGGCGCGGTACGCTTCTTCTATAACGCGCTCAACGCCGTTTCCCCAAACGCGGGTGGGGTCGGAAAAGGTGGCAAGGGCGGTTTCGTCGTTTTGCTGGGGGTAGAGGGGGGCGGCAAGCAAAAAAATAACCGGCAAAAGCTTAAATAGCATCACGCTCTATGTCTTTAAAGTACTTTACCGTAGATGCCCTTAGGGCGCCTGCGGCGTCTTCATCACAGACGATGATCGCTTTGGGGTGCATCTGCAGGCACGAAAGGGGGCACCAGTGGCTGACGCCGCCTTCTACCGCGGCCCGGAGCGCCGGGGCTTTGTTCCGCCCACACGCGATGATTACCACTTCACGGGCGTCCATGACTGTGCCCACCCCAACGGTAAGGGCGGTTGCCGGTACTTTGCTTTCGTCGCCGCCAAAAAACCGGGCGTTGTCCCGCCGGGTTTCGGGGGTAAGGGTTTTAATCCTGGTTCTGGACGCCAGGGAAGATCCCGGCTCGTTAAAGGCAATGTGGCCGTCGCTTCCTACGCCGCCAAGGAATAGCTCGATGCCCCCCCCGGCCCTGATTGCTTCTTCGTAGGCCAGGCATTCTTTTGCCAAATCGGGGGCCAGGCCGTTGGGTATGTGGGTGTTTTTTGGATCAATATCAACGGAACCAAAAAAATTGTCTTTCATAAAGCGGGCGTAGCTTTGGGGGTGATCCGGGGGCAGGCCCGCGTATTCGTCCATATTAAACGAGATTACGTTGGCAAAAGAAACTTCGCCGTTTTTGTGTTTTTTAATAAGTTCCCGGTAAACGCCCAAGGGGCTTGAGCCTGTGGGCAGGCCGATAACAAAAGGGTTTTCCTTTTGGGGGTTAAAGTCCCGGATGCGCTTTGTAATATAATCTCCAATCCAGGCGCAGGCTTTTTCGTAATTGCGGTGAATTAACAAACGCATAGTAATACTCCTGTAATAATTAGTATCTGTCCAATAAAGGTTGTGTTACGGACAGAATTAAAAGTTGTTCTTCTTTAGGTTCCCGGCTATTAGTACTGCCTGTATGTTAAAATCTTTGTCAAAGATAGTCAGGTCCGCGTCGTGGCCCGGAATAATGGCGCCCTTGTTGCGGTAACGCATTACATTAGCGGGATTAAACGAAGCGGTTTTTACCGCGTCTTCCAGGCTAAAGCCGTAAGAGGCCAGGTTTTTTACCCCCCGGATCATGGAAAGGGAAGATCCGGCGATAACGTCGTCAAGCTTCCGGTGAAACAGCCCGTCCCGGAACACCACTTCTTCGCCGTTGGCAAAGAAGGGGGCGTCTTTTTGTTCCGCGGGTTTTAGGGCGTCGGTTATCAAAACAATGCGGTCAATGGGTTTATCCCTAAGCAAAAGCTTATACATGTCCGGGTGTATGTGGTGGCCGTCGGCGATTATCTCGCAGGACATTTCCGGGTGGATAAGGATTGCCCCCACGGCATTGGGGTTTCTGTGGTCAAGCTTGCTCATGGCGTTAAACAGGTGGGTTGAATGGAGTATGCCTGCCTGCATGCCTTCGACCATGTTTTCGTATTTTGCGTCTGTATGCCCGGCCTGAAGTATTATCCCTTTTTTGATGCAGTAAAGGGCAAGTTCCCTCATGCCTTTAAGTTCCGGGGCCACGGTCATGTTTACGATGCTTCCGCCCGAGGCTTCCCAAAGCCTTTCCATAAGATTCATGTCCACGGGTCTTACGGTTTCGGGGCGCTGTACTCCCAGCCGCTGGGGCGAAAGGAACGGGCCTTCAAGATGGAGCCCCATGATGCGGGCGCCATTCTCCCGGCCTATTGCCAGCGCCACGGATTTTACTGCCCGGAGCAGGGTCTCGGTTTCCGAGGGGTAAAGGGTGGGGTTAAAGGCGGTAACCCCATAGTCCGCCAGGATACGGCTCATTTCGATAATGGAATCCGTTCCCCTGCCGGCTAAATCCAAGGCGTCGTCGGTGCCAAAGCCTCCAAAGCCGTGAATGTGGGTGTCGATAAAGCCCGGGGCGATGATGCTTTCTTCTACGTTGATGGTAAGGGTATCGGCGCCAAAATGTTTTTGCTCAAAGCGTTTGCGGGAAAAGACATCGGAGATCAGGCCGTCCTCGACCAGAACCGCGCAATGTTCCATGGCGGCAAAGCCGGTCATTACCGTTCCATTGTACAGGCAGATGGGTTTCATATTTTATTCCTGGCTTAAAGTATAGTATATTTTACAAAAGTGCAATGGGCATGTTCAATAACCAGCCGGGTTATTAAATATGTCCGGCTCTAATAGAACAATTTTGCCCTGGTTTGGCAAAATTGTTCTATATTGGGCCTGCGGCGGCGGCGGTAATCAAAAAACGACAAAATTATTGATACAATGAACAATTTTGTAATAATCAATTTGTTTGTGTTTTGCCGCGGGCAGGGTTTATCATGGATCACCATGAATAATAGCGAAAAATCCAATGCCCACAGCCTTTTGGGGCGTTTTATCCAGCGGCAGGAATCGAGCATCATAATTGCCCTGGTGTTGTACATGGCTATCGTTTCTTTTGTCAATCCAACTTTTATTTCAAGCGCCAACCAGTTTAATGTGATGCGATCCGCGGGTTTTACGCTTATTACCGTAGTGGGCATGACTTTTGTTTTGATCACCGGCGGGCTTGATCTTTCGGTTGGATCGGTTCTGGCGCTTGGCGGGGTTATTACCGGTATCGCCTGCCGTGCCGGGCTGCCGGTTCCTATTGCGGTGCTTATGGGGATGCTCATGGGGCTGGTGATTGGCCTTTTAAATGCGACCATCATTGTCAGGGCGGGTATTCCGCCGCTTATTGTAACATTGGGCATGCAGTATGCGGCAAAGGGTCTTGTTTCTGTGTTAACCAAGGGCGTCCCCATTTACCCCCTGCCCGCGGGGTTTAAAGCTATTGAGCGGCTGCGGCCGGCCGGGGTGCCTATGGTGGTAATCTTCGCCGTGCTTGTGGCGATTGCCGGGCATGTCATTCTTTCCAGCACCGAGTTTGGCCGCAGCATTTACGCCCTTGGCGGCAATGAGGAGGCTGCCCGCATTTCGGGGATCAGGACCAAGCGTACAAAATTTTATGTATACGTGCTTACCTCAATGTTTGCCGCCATAGCGGGGATTTTTATGTCCGCCCGCCTGGGTTCCGCCGAAGCTGCGGCCGGTTCGGGTTACGAGCTGACGGTTATCTGCGGCGCCATTATTGGCGGCACTTCAACCTTTGGCGGTACCGGTTCCATCATCGGCTCTGTTCTTGGCGCGCTTTTTATGGAAGAGCTTACCAATTCGCTTACACTTATGCGTATTTCCGTATATTGGCAAAATCTGGTTGTGGGTACCATTTTGATTTTGGCGGTAGTTCTGGATCAATATAAGCGGAACCTTATTATGCGCCAGGCGATTAGGAGTATTGGCAAGGGAGAAGAAAATGCCGCCTAACGCGGGAGCGGGTGAACCCATCCTTGCGGTCCAAAGCGTTATAAAACGTTTCATGGGGACTGTGGCTTTGCGCAATGTCTCGATGGATTTGTACTATAACGAAATTTTGGGGATACTGGGCGAAAACGGTGCGGGTAAATCTACGCTGATGAAAATACTTTCAGGCGTGTACCCCGCAAGTGAGTACGAGGGTAAAATAATTTTAGAGGGGAATATCTGCCGCTTTACTTCGCCTCTGGACTCTCAGCGCGCCGGCATTGCCATGATATACCAGGAACTTAACCTTGAACTGGATCTTTCGGTTGCCGAAAATATTCTTTTGGGTTGTGCCCCAAAAACAAAAATGGGTTTTATCGACTGGAAAGAGATGGCCGAAAAAGGCCGCCGGATGATGAAGCGCCTTAACTCCAACATTGATGTGGCTGCCACGGTGCGCAGTCTTTCGCCTTCAATGCAGCAAATTGTCTGTATCGCCAGGGCTTTGATACGTAATCCAAAAATTCTTATTCTTGACGAGCCTACTTCCATGCTTACGGAGCGGGAGACTGTAAATCTGTTTGAAATTTTGCGGCGCCTTCGCCAGGATGGAATTTCCTGCCTGTATATTTCCCATAAAATGGATGAAGTGTTTGATCTCTGTGATCGTATTGAGGTGCTTCGTGACGGCAAAAACATTAATGTATATACCAAAGAAACGGGCTATGACAGTAAGCGCATTATTGAAGATGTAATAGGCCGCCGTCTTGACATGATGTACCCGGACATGACTCATGAAATTGGCGGGGACATTTTGCGTATCGAAAATTTCCGGGTGCCCCACCCGTTCGCCAATGGTAAAAGCATTATTAGTGATGTCAGCTTTAATTTGCGTAAGGGGGAGATTCTGGGCCTTGGGGGCCTTGTGGGGTCCGGCCGTTCCGAACTTTTAAACGCGATTTTCGGCGTGCTGCCCCGCACCAGGGGAAGAATTTATAAATACGGCAAAGAGATATTTATCCGGGCGCCTATTGACGCGAAGCGGCATGGTATCGGCCTTTTAACGGAAGATCGCAAAAAAAACGGTTTTATCGGGGCCATGAGCATTTGCGAAAACATGACCATTACCATTTTGCATAAGCTGCGCAGGGGGTTTTTAATCGACACAAAAAAAGAGCAGCAGGCGGCGCGGGAATATTTTGACAAGCTTAATGTTAAGGCGCCGGGGCTTTTTACCCGCATCACAAACCTTTCCGGCGGTAACCAGCAAAAAGTAATTTTGGCGAAGTGGCTGATGTGCGGCCTGGACATACTTTTTCTGGATGAGCCCACCAGGGGTATTGATGTGGGTACCAAATCGGAAATTTACAAGATCATTCTGGAGCTTGCGAAATCGGGCATTTCCGTGGTGATGATTTCAAGCGAGATTTCCGAGCTTATTGCCATTTGCGATCGTTTTGTGGTGCTGGGCAAGGGCAGGGTACAGACAGAGCTTCATAAACATGAAGCCGACGAGGTTAAGATTATACGGGCGGCTTCAAACATGTAAGGTTCCTAAGCCCTTTGGCGGGAATTACGTTGGGTTACTGTACGGTGTTACCGTATAAAATATTTAATGCCTTATAAAAGGCAAAGAGGAGAGGTGTTAAAATGAAAACACTAAAGACAATCGGTTTATTGGCGCTTTTGGTTATGCTTCTGGTTCCCATGACAGCTTTTGCCGGCGGCGGCGGACAAAAAGCGGCTGGCGGCGACGCGGGCGACAAAATGCACTTTGTGTATGTAAGCCCCCTTTTGGCTCATCCGGTATGGCTTATTGCCAAAAACGGTTTTGATCAGGCTTGCAAAGAGCTTGGCATACAGGGCGACTGGGTCGGCCCCCAGGGTATATCCCCGGAAGAAATGGCTAAGCTTGTGGACACGGCCATTGCCCAAAAGGCGGACGCCCTTATTACCCAGGGCATAGTTCCCGCGGAGCCGGTACAGGCCGCGGTAGAAGCCGGGATCCCTTCCCTTATCGTAGACTCCGACCTTCCCGATGTGGATCGTCTCGCCTTCTTCGGCAAGGATACCAAGGTTCAGGCCAGGCTGCTCTATGAAGACACCCTCAAAAAACTTGGGCCCAACACACCCCTTAATGTTTCCATCCAGGTTTCCAACCTTCTTTACGAAGTGGCTCACCGGATGATCGCCGATGTGGAAGAAGCCTTTGGCAAGCACCCCGGCGGCTTTAAGCTGGTAAATACATCGGAAAGCAAGTCCGAGAAGATACAGTCCGCAACCGAATGGGAAAGAACCTTTAATGCCTATCCCGAAATCAATGTGGCGATTTGCTTTGCCGCCGAAGCCGGTCCCGCCTGCGCGACGGTAGTGAAAGAAAAGGGCATCCGCGCAAAGACCCTGATCTACGCGGTAGACGATGTGGACGAAACCCTTGACCTTATCCGAAGCGGGGATCTTGACGGTTCTATTGTTACTTCTTTCTGGAATTACGGATACCAGGCAACCTACTGGCTTTATCAGCATATTACTTCGGGAAAGAAACCCGCACAGGTAGTCAATGACGCGGGCACCATCCTGGTAGATCTCGGCAATATCAATGGCTATGCCGACGCCCTTAAAGTAAAGAAAGATCTGTAACTTTATTAGAGTAACCAGCTTTCCGGACATCCCCAATAACCAACCGGGTTATTGAACAAGTCCATTGTTTTATTTTTAATTAACTTGGGGCTGTTCCAAAACACGAACCAAAGGCTCGCGTTTTGGAACAAGCTCACTTTACAATAAAGAGGAATCCAAATGACCCCAGCAAAAAAGGCAAGCGAGATGACCGCCAGGGAATTGGCGTCTTACATCGATCAGTCGGTGTTAAAACCGGAATTTACCCAGGATGAAATCCGTAAATATATTAAAGAAGGCGTTGACTATGGGTGTAAAACCGTCTGCATCAACCCTTCCTCAATTCCTGTTGCGAAAGAACTTTGCGCGGGCTCGCCCACCGGTATTTGTGTGGTTTGCGATTTTCCTTTTGGGCTTTCGTCTTTGGAATCAAAGCTCGCCCAGGCTGAGATAATTCTTAAATCCGGCGGGATTGACGATCTTGATGTGGTGTCCAATTACGGCTTTATCAAAAGCGGCATGTGGGCCGAGGTGGAAAAGGAACTAAAAGCCCTGGCGGATCTTACCCATTCCCACGGGGCGCTTCTTAAAATAATTTTTGAAACCGATGCCCTTGCTCCGGACGAAGTGGGGCGGGCCACGGAAATCGCATGCAAAACCGGGGTTGATTTTGTAAAAACATCCACCGGCTTTTTTACCGGCGGCGTTTCAAAGGGCGCCACTGTGGAAGTTATTAAAACCATGCTGGATACGGCAAAGGGCCGCTGCAAAATAAAGGGCTCCGGGGGTATACGCGACAAGGCGCATTTCTTCACCCTAATCGACATGGGCATTGATCGCATGGGTATAGGGTATAAGTCTACGCCGGTAGTTTTGGGGGTGTAATTATGACCGGATACGAGCGTATTATGGCTGCCCTTAACAGGCAAAAGCCGGACAAAGTTCCCCTTATGCTGCTTGCCGCTTCCCCTGTAGCCACGGAATCCGGCTTTACCATGGAGCAGTATCGCAGTAGCGCAAAAAATATGGCAAAGGCGAATATTGCCTTTGCGCGCAAATATGGCCTTGACGGAATTCTTTTGGAAGTTGATACCTGCGTGCTGGCCGGCGCCGTCGGCGTTCCGGTGGATTTGCCCGAAGATGACCCGGCCAGGGTGATTGGCCCCGCGTCGAACGACATAAACGAGTTAATGGATCTTATGGAACCCGGGCGGCTTTACACAAACGACAGGGTAAACATTATTATCGAAGCCTGCGGCCTTATCAAAAAAGAAACGGGAAATGAATTCCTTTTACGCGGCAACTGCGATCAAATGGCCTATAGCCTTGCCATGCTTGCCTACGGCATGATGGATTTTTTTACCGACCTTACAGATGAAGAACAGGGCGAAAAAATTCTTAAATTAATAGAAAAGGCTCTGTATGTGCATTTGGAATACCATAAAATGATGAAAGCCGCGGGGGCTGACATTACCAGCTTTGGCGATTCTTCCTGCGGGCCCGATCTTATAAGCCGTGAAATGTTTCTAAAATATTCCCTGCCTTTCCACAAAAAACTCCACGAAGAATTGCAAAAACTGAATATAAAAGCCGTGTGCCATATCTGCGGTAACCTTGACCTTATTTTGGAAGATGTAGCGTCCATTGGGCATGAGGGGGTGGAGATCGATTACAAAACCGACATGAACAGGGCGGCGCCGGCCATGAAAGGCAAGTCGACAGTATTCGGCCCCATAGATCCTTCAGGCCTTTTCTACTTTGGAACTCCCGAAAAAATGCGCCTGGAAGTTAAGCGCGTTTTGGATTGTTTTGGAGGCCGGGGTATAGTGCTGGGAGCAGGCTGCGCGATTCCAAAAGGCGCCCCGGAAGCGAACATCAGGGCTTTTGTAAACGCCGCAAGGGAGTATACAATACAGTAACAGTTATATGCGGTAAGGGCGGGCCTTTTGGGAGGACAAAAAAGCATCGGCGCGAAGCTGATGATTTACAACATTATTTTAATCGTGTTGGTTAGTATTGTTGTAATAATCAGCTATCTGACGAGTAATATATTTTCCAGGGAATATAACCGCAGCTCCGGCTTGTTTTGGGAATTAAGCAATTTTTATCAGCAAATGCAGTCCTCGCGCAGCAACGCGCAAAATTATTTTTACTACATGACGGAAGCCAAACTTATTGATTACCGCTCTTCAATGCAGGCTGCCGAAACGAGCCTTGGCTTTATTATGAACGCTGTGGACGACGCGGATATCATGTTCCGCATTAGAGTACTGCGGAACATGATGGAAAGCTGCGACGAATATTTTGAAAAACTCGCAAAAAACGGCAGCCGCCCGACGCATACCGGGAACTATGAGTATCTTATGCATGTGTTTGACTTAACCAACAGCACCCAAAGCGAATATTACGGCTACCTTATACATTATGCCGAAGCCCGAAGGGAAGTTCTGGGGAGTTCATGGAAAAGGCTCACCCTTATTGTCAGCATTGTTGTGTCCGGCATGATCCTTAGCGCGCTTTTCTTCTCTTTTAGCGCGTCCCGCTGGGTTACCCGGCCCATTAACAGCATTGTGAGCAATATTCAAAAAATAAAAAAGGGCGAATACGATTTAAGCGAAGTTAAAGACTCCGGCCCGGAGTTCGCGGTTTTTGGTGAAGCTCTTGATGATATGGCAAATTCAATCAGGGCGAATATTCTTACCATCGAGACAAACGCAAGGCTTCAAAAGCAGTTATTGCAGGCAGAAAACGAAAACTTAAGAGTGAACGAACTTTTAATAATGTCGGAATTAAAAGCCCTGCAGGATCAAATGAACCCGCATTTTCTGTTTAATACCTTAACCATGATTTCGCAGATTGCCTCAATGGAACAGGCAAAAGAAGCGGCGGAACTTATTGACATGACCACCCAACTTTTGCGTTACAGCCTTGACAAAACAAACCGCATGTCAACTCTTTTTGAAGAGCTGGAATGTGTCCGCAATTACCTGCATATACAGCGCCTGCGTTTTGGCGACCGGATCCATCTGGAGCTTAACACCGATCCGGGTGTTCCCAACATTATGATGCCCGGCATGCTGCTCCAGCCGCTGATCGAAAACGCGGTGATTCACGGTGTTGGCGGCATGGTACACGACGCACAGGTAATAGTTTCGGTAAGCTGGCGCAACGGAAACGTATATATGACTGTTGAAGACAATGGCAAAGGTATACCCCAGGATAAGCTTGAAGAGCTTTTATCCAGCGACTCGTATCCGGCGGATGCAAATGAAAAAAAGGGCAGGCATATCGGACTTTTGAACGCAAAAAAACGCATCGAAATGATCTACGGCAGCGAAGCGGGTTTTTATGTTGAAAGTACAGAGGATGTGGGAACCCTGGTTACCATTTCCATTGCCGCAAATGTTGAGCGCGCAGGGAGGGGGTAATGTATACCGTAATGGTAGTTGAAGACGAAAACATTGAGCGCCAGGCCTTAACTTTGATGCTCCGCAATAATTTTCCGGAGATAGAACTTGCGGCGGAAGCCGGAAACGGCCTTGACGCCCTTAGAATGGCAAGGGAAAAGAAACCCGATATTATGCTGGTTGACGTGGGAATTCCGGGAATTTCGGGCCTGGATCTTATTGCCGAAATTCACGGCTCAGATCCGGATATTAGTTTTATAATAATTTCCTCCCATGATAATTTTGAATTTGCCCAGCGGGCAATTAAGCTGGGGGTTGAAGATTACCTCCTAAAGCCCGCGCGGCTTGAACCTTTAAAGGCGGCAATTTCCGCCGCCCTTGCAAAACGGGAAAGCCGGGAGTCGGCAGGGGTTACCGCCACAGCCCTCTTAAACCGTATGGAAAAAGTCCGCCCGCTGGTAGAAAATGATTTTATTTTCGGCGTTATCTCACAGGGCGCAGCCGAAACCTTAAGCCAAATGCTGGGCTTTTTGGAAAGCGGCGTATCCTCCGGCTATTGCCTTATTCTTGAAGGCTCAGGCGGCTTGGGCGAAATAAACCTGTTAATTAAGAATTTACTTTTTGAATTGGGGAACCATGTAGTCTCGGCTATTTTTAATAACCAGTTGATTGTCTGCCTTATGACGCCAAACGGCGGAGAAACCGGCGATATAGACATGCTTTCCGGGTATATTTTAAAGAGCCTTGAAAAACTAAAATTTAACGCCATCAATATTGGCATAAGCGCCTATGTGGAAAATATTTCGCTTTGGCACAAAGCATACCTTGAGGCCAGAAGCGCCCTTAAAGAAGCAGGCGAAAAAGGGACCCGCATTGTAAAGTATTCGGGCAGCCCGAAAGAAGAGCCCTCTTTTAAAGACAATCTTGCCCGTTTAAAAAGCTCTTTGTCAAAGGCGATTCTTGACGGGGACAGCGGGGAAAGCGAAAAAATCTTTAACCAAATTTCTTTAGGCCTTGTTTCAGACTATAATTTTTCGGAAGCCAGGGAAGAAGCCTATAAGTTTCTGGTCCTTTTGGCACAGGAGCTAATCCGGGCCATGCCGGGTACGGATCTTGTTTTTGACGCCGATCCCGGCATTCTTAAAATTGAAGATCCCAAACTGCTTGAGATTTTGCTTTTGTCAAAAATAAAACAACTTTTTCTTCAGGTACATGAAACACGGGAAAAAAGCAAAAATGTGTTTATTGACAAGGCCATGCAGTTTATACGCGAAAATTACAACAAGGATATTTCCCTGGCCAGTATTGCAAGCCAAATTAATCTTTCGCCCTTTTATTTAAGCAAACTGTTCCGCCGTATTACGGGAAAAACCTGCACGGATATAATTACCGAAGAACGGATCAAGGCGGCAAAAAATCTTCTCTTAAAAAATTTCAGCTCAAAAGAAACCTGTTATCTGGTTGGCTTTAACAGCCAAAATTATTTTACCCGGATTTTTAAAAAATTTACCGGCCTTACTCCCGGCGAATTCCGCTTTGCCCATTTAAAAGAAGGCGGCGAGCTTAAATAGAGTTTGTTTCCCGGCCCCGCCGGGCTGTCCGGAAAGCAAGTTACTTCCCGGCTCCGCCGCGGCAAACAGCCGCCGCGGTTTAAGCTTTAACCGCCTGCGCCAGTTCCCGGCCCCGCTTTTCAAGCAGGGCAAATTCTTCCGCTGTAGGGTAACCCGCCCATTCGACAGATTCAATACTTTCGCACTTTAAGTTAAGGATAGCCGCGTCGTATTCTTTGCGGGCGCCGCCCACCCAGCCCCAGGAACCGATACGGAGCACTTTTTTGCCAAAAATATGCTTGCGCCGGAAAATATCAATAACATAAGCCATTGGCGGGAACATTGCGTATTCGTAGGTAGGCATTGCCAGAACCATGCCCCTTGCTTTAAAGGCGCCGGAAAGCACATAGGAAACATCTTCGTCCGGAATGCGGTGCATGGTGTAGGGCACGGCTTCGGCTTCGATACCTCGGACTACGGCGTCTACCCCCGCCTTGGTATTGCCGTACATGGATCCCCAAATAACGGCGATTTCTTTTTCCGTGCCGTCTTTGGCATAAGACGCGTATTTGGCATACCTGTCGATGATGGCCCTGGGGTTTTTCCGCCACACCATACCGTGACTGGGGGCCACGCAGCGTATATCCAGGTTGCCGATTTTTTGAATGCCCCGTTCCACAAAGGCGGAAAAGGAAGACACAATGTTGGAATAATAGCGCAGGGTTTCGCCTTCAAACCATGCGTGCTCATCCGGCCCATATTCATCATCAAAAACTTTTTCCCCCAGGGCGCCAAAAGAACCGAAAGCATCGCAGGAGAAAAGGGTCCCTGTAGACCCTTCCCAGCTAATCATGGTTTCGGGCCAGTGTATATTGGGAGTTTCAAAAAAAGTCAGGATTTTGCCGCCCCCCAAATCGAGGGTGTCGCCGTCTTTAACCGCCCGCAGGCCCGAATCGAGCTTATAAAAGGTTTTAACCAGTTCTATACCCTTGGCCGTGGCGATAATTTCGGCTTTTGGGGCTTTTTCACGAAATTCCCTTAGCCAGCCTGTGTGGTCAGGCTCCAGGTGGTTAAGAATAAGGTAATCTACATCGGAAAAAGACAGGTTAATTGAAGAAAGAGCGGTTTCCGCCTGATTAACCGCGCCGGTCCAGTCCCTAAGCAGGTCAATCAGGGCAATTTTATCACCTTTTATAAGATAGGAATTAAGGGAAACCCCCTTCGGGATAGGCCAAATGCCCTCGAAAAGGTCGCTTGTCTGAATATCCGCATGTATACTAAAAATATTATCTGCAACAGACCGGGCTCTCACGTAGATACCTCACTCTTTTGGGTTTAGAGGATTTATTTTGGGATTGGCGCTTGCCCCGGCAGCCAAATGACCGCCGGTATACAATGCTTAACGCTTTAAGACAGAAATAACACGCTCCAGTACCTTTTTACGATCCAGGGGCTTGACTATATAACTTTTTGCACCCATAAGCAGTGATTTTTTAACCACATCTTCCTTTCCCAAGGCGCTTACCATGATTACGCAGGCTTCTTTGTCAAATTCCAGGATCTTTTCCAACGCTGAAACCCCGTCCATGACCGGCATGGTAATGTCCATAGTAACCAAATCAATGTTGGGATGGAGTTCTTTGTACTTTTCCACCCCCTGGGCTCCATCGGCTGCGGTGGCCGCAACTTCGAAACCCTCGGAAGTGAAGATTTGGCCAAGCTGCTTAGCAATAAACATGGAATCATCAACAATAAGAACCCGGTATGCACCGCCTTCCGGCTTTGCTCCCTCGGGAGGCTTGTCGTTGAGGTTAGGCATATCACTCTTAGCTATCATAGGCTACGCTCCTCTTCTATCTTATAATCTATGTTAAAGACTTTTACAAGTCAAGGGCTCCGCCCCTGCTCAGATAAGAAGTCATTAAACGCCGCCCTCCGGCCGCATGTATTGTCAAGGGCCCCGCCCTTGCTTAAGAACAAAAAGTCAACGCCTGCCGTATCCTTTTCTTTTTACGGCGAAGCTACAATAATACTAACATGAGTGTTCCTTTTCTGCTAGCGCCTATGGCCGAAATCAGCCACCGCGCCCTGCGCGAACTTATCGAAAGTTTTGGCAATGGGGCAGACGAATATTATACCGAGATGATTAGCGCCGGAGCCCTTGTTGGCGGCGGCCCTTTTGAAAAGTGGTATACCGACCCGGGGCCTTGCCCCCAAAAACTTGTGTACCAGCTTGTAGGCGCTGACGGGGAACAGCTTGCAAAAGCGGCTTCTCTTTTGGACAAGTTTGAATGTAATGATCCCCGGACGGGAGAGAGCGGCTGCCTTGGCATTGATATAAACATGGGCTGCGCCGCGCCGGCCATTACCCGTACCGGCGCGGGAGTGCGCTGGATGGAAGACATGGACAAGGCCGGCGGGATGATTGCCCTGGTACGCAAGCAGGTAAAGCGCCGGCTCAGCGTTAAATTGCGCTTGGGCTTTGTAAGCCGGGGCGGAAGCGAGGAAGCGGCATTCGGGTATCTGGTTCGCTTTTGCCGCCGTCTTGAAGCGGAGGGCGTGGAGCTTATAACCCTCCACCCCCGGAGTGCAAAAGAGAAGTTTAAGCGTTTTGCCCGCTGGGAATATGTGTCCGCCCTGCGCCGGGAACTGGGTATACCTGTGGCAGGCAACGGCGACATCATGTCCGCCAAAGAGATGCTCGTAAAGTCCGCTGACTGCGACGCCGTGATGATAGGCCGCCTGGCGGTAACAAAGCCCTGGATTTTTGCCGAAGCGCACGCGCTTCGGCAAAACGGGAAATTGGCGCTTGATAGCGGGCAATCAACAACCCCGCAAGCGGACGGGCTATGGCCCCTTCATAGCGAATCAGGGAAGCCCCCTCCCGCCCCCGGCCTCCCGGCGCCTTTCTGTTTGGAAGAAACAGGTTTGAGGTTTCTGGAACTCCTGGCGCGCTATCAACCGCCGGAATTCCACCTAAGCCGGGCGCGGCGTTTCTT
>JAIRLQ010000549.1 GCA_031259345.1 Treponema sp. | reverse complement strand
CCGCACAGACCAGGCAGCAAAAGTCTTTTTAGCATAAAAATGCCGGGGGGATACTGGTCCATGTTCTTTCTCCTTGATTCGATAGTACCCCCCTCCCCGCACGCCGTCAACATGCAGTTGCCGGCCGGGGAAGCGCCGGGGCTTCCCTAAACCCTGATCCGTTTGATTGAAACCGCTTTGCCGCTGTCCCTGTCAATCCCGGCAATGACACCCTGGACCTCCGCGCCCGGACCGCCCGCAAGCTCCATGCGGTAAAGCACCTGGGTAAGGGCACGGTCAATGCATATCTTTGTATCCATCCCCAGAACAGAACCGGCAATGCCGGTCATGCCAAGGTCTGTGATATAGGCGGAACCGCCGGGCAGGACACGCTCGTCGGCGGTCTGTATATGGGTATGGGTTCCCGCAAACAGCGAAACCCGCCCGTCAACATAAAAGCCCAGGGCTTCTTTTTCCCTGGTGGATTCGGCATGGAAGTCCAGCAAAATCAACGGGTTTGGTTTTGTCTCCCGGCTGCGGGCCAGAGTGGCAAAAATCTCGTCAACACAGCGGAAGGGGCAGTCTATGGGGGTCATGAATTCACGGCCCTGAAGATTGATTATCACAAACGGCACGGCTTCGCCGCCTGAAACGGGTTTTTTTTCTATAACTGTCCAGCCCCGGCCGGGACTGTCCCCGGGGTAATTCGCCGGACGCAGGGCCCGTTCTTCCCCGTCCAAAACTGTCCAAAACTCACGGTTTTCCCAGCTATGGTTTCCGCCCGAAACCACATCGGCTCCGGCAGCCAGAATACGGTCCAGGGTTTCTTTGGTGATTCCAAAACCGCCGGAAGAATTTTCGCCATTGACCACCACAAGGTCTGCGGAATTGTCTTTTATAAGCCCCGGAAGTTTTTCTTCAAGAACAGCAAGGCCGGCGTCCCCTACCACATCGCCTATCATAATTACCCTTACAAGCGGCATGGTTTATGATACGCCCTTGCCCAACAATTAACAAGAGCGCGTGTTATGCAGCTTGCGCGCGCTATTGTTATATCCTGCAATAAATGCTATGTTGGGAAACAAAATAATAAGGAAAAATATGTTTAAAAACTTAACTCTAAAGCCCAAAATATTTCTTTTAACGACTCTTATTGTTTTCGGGTCCTTTTTGGCGGTTACCCTGTTTGTTTCGATTAGAAGTTTTGAAACTGCCAAAACCGGCGCTTACAGCCTTGCCGAAGAAACCGCGGAAAAATATAAAAACGAAATACGTGCGGAGCTGCAGGGCGCGCGGGTAACATCCGAGACTTTAAAGGCTGTCTTTGAAAGTTTAAAAAATCATGGGCTGACAGACCGGCAGATGATGAACGATATACTTCAAAATGCCCTGGCGCAAAAAGAATATATCACCGCGTTTTGCATCGCCTATGATCCCGATGCCCTTGACGGCAAAGACATCCACTATGCCGGGCAGGAACCGGAGTATGACGAAACAGGGAGATACACTCCTTACTGGAATAAGTTGGGCGAAAACATCAGTGTTGAGCCCCTGTACGATGTGGATATTTCCGACTGGTATTATGTCCCAAAAGAGACAAAAGAAGAATATATTACCGACCCCTATCCGTATCAGGTGCAGGGGCGCGAGGTCATGCTTGCGAGTTTTGTTTTCCCGATTGTTCACAACGGGGAATTCATCGGCATCATTTCTTCCGACATAGTTCTGGATAAACTTCAGGAAATGGTAAGCCAGGAAACCACCCGTACCCGGGGCGGATTTACAGAAATATTTTCCAATTCCGGTTCTATTGTCGCCCATCCCCAAAAAGAACACCTGGGGAAAAATTTATCCGATTTGTCAATCGCCAACGGAGACAAAATAAAAGAAGCGATTAAAGCGGGGGAGCTTTACATCGCCAACGCCGGGGGATTTTACACGGTTTATATGCCTGTTCAATTCAGCGCCGCTGCCAATCCCTGGTCGGTGGCTGTAAGCATTCCCATGGACGAAGTCCTTAAAAACGCCGGCAGTCTTAGAAATTATTTAATTGCCGTTTTTATTATCGCCGTTTTTGTAATCAGCGTTTTTCTTTACTTTGTTATAGATAATGTTACCCGTCCCATACTGGTTTTGGCAAACGCGGCAAAAACTTTTGGAGAAGGGAAATTCGACATCACGGTCCCATTGCACGAAAGCAATGACGAAATCGGCGTACTGTCCACCGCTTTTAAAGGCATGGCGACAAAGATAAACGAATTAATCATAAAAATGCAGAATTACGCGGGCGAGCTTGAAGAAAAAAATGCGTATCTGGAAAAATTAAACGAAATGCTTGTGGCGGCAAAAAATCAGGCCGAAGAATCCAGCCGCGCCAAAAGCGATTTTCTTTCCAACATGAGCCACGAAATACGCACGCCCATGAACGCCATTATCGGCATGATATCCATCGGCAAAGCCGCTTCCGCCATTGAAAGAAAGGACTATGCCTTTGGAAAGATCGAGAGCGCCTCAACCCATCTTTTGGGTATTATTAACGATGTGCTTGACATGTCAAAAATCGAAGCAAACAAACTGGAACTTTCGGCGGCGGATTTTGTTTTTGAAAAGATGCTCCGCAAAGTCGTTAATGTTATAAACTTTAGCGTAGACGAAAAGCAGCAAACCTTCCAGATAGATATCGATAAAAAAATCCCCAGGCATCTTGTGGGGGATGATCAAAGGCTTTCGCAGGTTATTACAAACCTGCTTTCCAACGCGGTAAAATTTACCCCGCCAAAGGGATGCATACATTTAAGCGCCCGGCTTGCCGGGGAAAATGACGGCGTCTGCACCCTGGAGTTTAAAGTAAACGATACCGGCATCGGCATTAGCAAAAAACAGCAGACACAGCTTTTTACGTCTTTTCAGCAGGCGGACTCAAGCACTTCCCGCAAATTCGGCGGCACAGGTTTGGGCCTTGCAATCTCGAAGCGCATTGTCGAGATGATGGGCGGCCAAATCAGCGTAGAGTCCGAAATTGACCAGGGCTCTACATTTGTCTTTACCGTGCAACTCCTTAAAGGGAACGCCGAAAAGAAGGGCCTTCTAAAACCCGGCGTAAACTGGAGCAATATCCGGATACTTGCGGTAGACGATGATCCTCTTATCCTGGAATTTTTTAAAGATACCGCAAAAACTCTGGGTGTTACGTGCGATACCGCGTTGTCCGGCGAAAAGGCTGCCGAAATCCTTGGTGAAAACTGCGCCTATGATGTCTATTTTATCGATTGGAAAATGCCCGGCATAAACGGCATTGAGCTTACAAAAAAAATAAAAGAGCGGCGTAAAGACTATTCGGTGGTTATCTTAATTTCGTCCGCCGAATGGAATACCATTGCCGACGAAGCCAAATCGGCGGGAGTTTCAAAGTTTTTGCCCAAGCCGGTTTTCCCCCAGGATATTGCGGACTGCATTAATGAGTGCCTTGGGGGGAACGACATGCCCTCAGGCGAAGGGGAAAACAACGCGGGCAGTACTGCCGGCAGCGCCGCCCCTGCCGCCGAAAATTCATTTAACGGCCGCCGGGTACTTATGGCGGAAGATGTGGAAATTAACCGGGAGATCGTGCTGGCGCTGCTTGAGCCCACACAACTGGAAATTGACTGTGCGGGAAACGGTGCGGAAGCGCTGCGCATTTTTAGCGAAAACCCGGAACGCTATGACATGATATTTATGGATATGCAGATGCCCGAAATGGACGGCCTTGAAGCAACCCGCCGTATCCGCGCCCTGGACGTGCCAAAGGCAAAAACCATTCCAATTATCGCAATGACCGCCAATGTATTTAAAGGGGACATCGAAAAATGCCTGGCAACGGGAATGAACGACCACATCGGCAAGCCTCTGGACCTGGACACAATGCTCGAAAAGCTGAGAAAATACCTCTAAAAACCACCGGCTTTGTGGACAGATACTAACTACCGGGCGTATTCCGTTATCCGGGTTTCGCGTATCATCGTCACTTTGATGCGGCCGGGATAGCGCAGATCGTTTTCGATCTTTTTGGCTATCTCTTTGGCCAGGTCTTTTGTTTGATCATCGTTGATTGCGTCATTGTTAACAATAATACGGAGTTCCCGGCCGGCCTGAATGGCGAAAGCTTTGTCTACGCCGGTAAAGCCGGTGGCAATATCCTCCAGGGTTTCCAGGCGCTTGATATAGTTGTCCAGGGTTTCGCGCCTGGCGCCGGGACGGGCGGCGGAAATGGCATCGGCAATTTGCACCAGTATGGATTCAATGCACGAGGGCTCCACATCGTTGTGGTGGCTTCCAATCCCGTTGATAACCCGTGGGTCTTCACCCATCTTGCGGGCCATATCCATACCTATTTCCGCATGGTTCAAGTCCGAGTCTGATTCAATACCCTTGCCTATATCGTGGAGCAGCGCCGTCCGCTTGGCCAGATCGCGGTTACAGCCGATTTCGGCTGCCAGCATACCCGCAAGAATTGCCACCTCTTTGGAATGGGCCAGCACATTCTGCCCGTAGCTGGTACGGAAGTAAAGACGGCCCAAAGCCCGGATTGCATCCGGCTTGATATTGTGAATCCCCAGGTCGAAAAGCACCTTTTCGCCCTCTTCAAAGACCTTTTGCGAAATATCTTTGGACACCTTGGTAACAATTTCTTCGATTCTTGCCGGATGAATGCGCCCGTCGGTAATAAGCCGCTCAAGAGACACTTTGGCAATTTCCCGGCGTATCGGGTCAAAGCACGAAATAACCACCGCTTCGGGGGTATCGTCGATGATAATGTCCACACCGGTAAGCGTTTCCAGGGTGCGGATGTTGCGGCCTTCGCGGCCTATGATCCGGCCCTTCATCTCGTCGTTGGGCAGGGTTACCGTGGCGACGGTAACTTCGCCGGTAACCTCTATCGCAAGGCGCTGTAAGGTAGCAACCAAAATGTCCCGGGCCTTTTTTTCGCCCGAAAGGTTAGCTTCCTGTTCTATCTTGTTGATTAAGGCCTGGGCATCGTGTTTGGCTTCGTTTTCAAGATCTTGAATGATGAGGGCTTTGGCCTGCTCCGCACTAAGGCCGGAAATCCGCTCCAACTCCTGGCGGTACCGTTCTTCTTCTTTGCTCAGGGCGTTTTCCCGCTCCTGGAATAACTTTTCTTTATCCGCTAAAGACTGTTCGATTTTTTCAATCTGGGCGGTTTTTTTGTCAATGCTTTCTTCTTTCTGTGTTACCCGGCGTTCATATCGCTGTAATTCGGCCCTACGCTCCCGGGTCTCCCTTTCCTGCTGGTTCCTTTCTCGGATAATTTGATCTTTTGCCTCAAGAAGAAGCTCCTTCTTTTTAGCTTCAGCTTCCTTTATCGCGTCCTGTTTTATACGTTCGGCGCGTTGCTCCGATGCCGTAAGTTGAAATCTGGCATACAGCCATCTTATAATCCAGCCTAAGGTTAACCCGGCAAGAGGGAGGATAATCCAAAATATCCAATCCATCATGTTCCCCTTACCGTATTGATACTAATTCTGTTCATCAGCATACCGTAAACCCCTTTTCATGTCAACCATCTTTTCATGTCAACCATATTAAAGTAAAATGAAAGGAGCATGAGAAAAAAATGGTGGCAGGATGCGGTAGCATACCAGATTTACCCCCGGAGCTTTCAGGATTCCAACGGGGACGGCATTGGGGACATTCCGGGGATAATTTCCCGCCTGGACGAGTTAAAAGAGCTGGGAATTGGCATTATCTGGCTTTCGCCGGTGTACAAGTCGCCGGACGCCGACAACGGCTACGATATCAGCGACTACTGCTCGATAGACCCCAGGTACGGGACAATGCGGGACATGCAAAAGCTCTTTTCAGAAGCAAAGAAGCGGGGCATACGCATCATCATGGATCTGGTAATAAACCACACCAGCGACGAGCACCCCTGGTTTAGGGAAAGCCTTGATCCGGCAAGCGAATACCGGGACTACTATATCTGGCAAAAGCCCAAAGGCCGGGACAGAAACGGCCGCCCAATCCCGCCCAATAACTGGACCGGGTTTTTTATGGAACCCGTGTGGGAGTATGACGAAAACTCCGGGGAATACTACCTTCACCTTTTCCATAAAAAACAGCCCGACCTAAACTATAAAAACCCCCAGGTTATCGCAGAAATTAAAGACATACTTCGCTTTTGGCTGGACAAGGGCGCCGCCGGTTTCCGCTGTGATGTAATCAACGTACTCTACAAAACCAGCCTTGAAGACGGCAAAAAAAGCCTCACCGTTCAGGGCCTGGAACATTACAAAAGCCAGGAAGGAAACCACGAAATTCTTAAAGAACTTAGGCGGGACGTTCTTTCGGACTATAACTGTTTTACCGTAGGCGAAACGGTCATGGTAGATTTACCCGAAGCAAAACTGCTTTGCGACGAAAGCCGGGGCGAGCTTGACATGCTTTTTTATTTTGATCATCTGGAAATAGACCGCCTTATAGCCCGCTTTATCCCCAAAAAGTTTAACGCCTCCAAATTGCTTGCAGTTCTTGCCAAATGGCAGCAGGGCCTTGAGTGGAACGCCGTGTACTTTGAAAACCACGATCAAAGCCGGATAGTTTCGCACTTTGGCGCAGGCGGCCCCAAACAGGACAACAAAAGCGCCGACAATTGGGCCGTGTCCGCAAAAAGCCTCGGCCTTTTGGAATTAACCCTTAAAGGCACGCCCTTCATTTATCAGGGGCAGGAAATCGGGATGACCAACTTTGATTTTACGGACCCGGAAAAACTAAACGACGTTGAAAGCCGCAATCTTGATACGCTGATGAAAAAAATGCACATTCCGGCGTTTTTGCGGTGGAAGTGGATAAAAGCTTCTTCCCGGGATAACGCCCGGACGCCAATGCAGTGGAATTCCGGGGCAAACGCGGGCTTTACCACAGGCATACCCTGGCTTGGAATCAATTCCAATTATACCCGGATAAACTACGAGGGCCAAAAACACAGCCCCGACTCAATTTTGTCTTTTTACAAAAAGATAATAAAACTAAGGCTAGAAAGCGAATGCCTTAAGAAAGGGGATTTTATCCCCCTTTATGCCGACACACACATTATGGCGTATCAACGCCGGCTGAACAATGAAACATATACAATGCTTATTAATCTGTCGGCAAAAGCGCAAAAACTGCCCCCAAAGCTGGACAACGCCGCAGCCGGCGCGGTGATTGTGTCCGCCGCAGGCCGCACAAACCTGGAAGGCATGCTTTTTGCATGGGAAGGGGCGTTATTAAAAAGCGGGAAAGCCTTATAATATTTCGCTTTTGATGAATTTAAATTCCTTTACATCAAAAAGCCCTTGGTCGCTGATTTTTAATTCAGGAATCACAAGAAGGGGCATAAAACAAAGGGTCATAAGAGGCTCTACCTCTTTACTAACCCCCAATTCTTCCACCGCCTTTTTGTTGATGGCCTCAAGCTTTGCGGCAACCCATTCGCCGGGTTCGCCGCACATAAGGCCCCCAATGGGAAGGGGCAGTTCTTCGATAACGACGCCGTTTTTAACCAAAACCGCCCCGCCGCCCAGGTCAATTATCCGCCGGACAGCCAAAACCATATCGGCGTCGTTTGCCCCCGCCGCAGTAATGTTGTGGGAATCGTGGCCCACGGAAAGAGCCACCGCCCCTTCCCGTATGCCGTAACCCCGGATTAAGCCCACCCCCACATTGCCCGTATTTTTGTGCCGTTCAACAACGGCAATCTTGGCGATACCGGCAGCGCCGTCAAACACAAACAGCCCCTGTGCATCCCGCCTTACCTTTGCCCTGCCTTTGCCGGTAACCACGGAACCTTTTTGCAAATCAATAACGTATACCTCGTCCCGGGAAAGGGGAAGCTCAAGCTTTTTGGCGGAAAAATCTTTTACCCTCATGCCGCCCGCGACACCTTTTGCGGCGAATTCTTTAACAGGCAGAAGATAGCGGCCGTTTTCGGCGCAAAGCTTGCCCATCATATACACCCGGCTTACAGTAAAGCTTTTAAGGCCGTCCACAACGGCAATGTCCGCCCTCATGCCGGGCGCAAAACCGCCCCGGTCTTTAAGACCGTAACATTCGGCAGCGTTAAGCGTAGCCATGCGGACAGCAGTCATGGGGTCAAGGCCGCCTTCAACGCAGATACGCAGATCGTTATCGATAAGCCCTTCTTTTAGGATAGTTTCGCTTTGACCGTCGTCGGTACAGAGCAGGCAGCGGCGGCTGTTTTCGGGAGTTACGCATGAAAGAAGCCTGGGAAGATCCCGGCAGGCGGAACCGTGCCGCAAAAGGACATACATGCCCCGGGAAAGGCGCTCGTTAAATTCTTCCGGAGTGGAACATTCATGGTCCGTGCGGATCATCGCGGCAGCGTAGGCCCGCAGATCTTTGCCGCTTACGCCGGGACTGTGCCCGTCGACCATTTTGCCTTTGTTCAGGGCCAAAACAATTTTATCCAAAGGGCCGTCTTTGGCGGCTATGACGCCGGGATAGTCCATCATCTCGCCAAGACCAAGAATACGGCCGTTTTGCAGGGGCGCTTCAAGGTCAGGAGCATTTAGGACGGCGCCAGAGTTTTCAAAAGAACTAAAAGGCACGCAGGACGGCACCATGAATTTAATATCCATAGGAAGGCCGCTTGAAGAATCGAGCATATACCTAAGACCCTCAAGGCCGCACACATTTACGATTTCGTGGGGGTCGGCAATAATTGTGCCCGTTCCCCTGGGAAGGGCGATGCGGCAAAATGCCGGGGGGCTTAAAAAAGATGATTCAATATGGATATGGCTGTCGATAAAGGCGGGAAGTATGTACTGCCCCCGGGCGTCAAAAGTTTCGGCGCCCTTATAGGAGCCGGGCTCCCCGCAGGCAGCGACAAAGCCGCCCGTAACAGCCATATCGGCAGGGATAAAACTGCCGGAATACACATCGGCTATAATCCCCCCGCTAATTACCAGATCCGCGGGAATCCTTCCCGCGGCAGT
>JAIRLQ010000536.1 GCA_031259345.1 Treponema sp. | reverse complement strand
CGTTCTATATCCGGCCGGAGGACGGGTTCTAGTTGCCGCAGATAATGCAATGGCTGAAACAGACGTTCGCGGCGCGGTTCAACGTGTATACGGGGAGGACTGGACACATCTGGGGGGACCGGTACTGGTCGCGGGTTGTGGCTGGGGAGCCGCCTGAGTGGGCGGAAGAGGTGTGCTGGGGTGCGGTGTAGGCGGCTGGGGAAACGCGGATACCGGCGGCCCGGAGACGGACACGGCCGAATGGGGTCAGCCCCCGGAGGACGGGAAAGGCGGTGAAAACTCACTTTTCGCCCAAAATCCCCTTCCATTCCGCGTCACCCCCTGACTAACCGGCAAAAACCGGCCCGAAACCCCGCTGAAACAACATTACCGACAACCCCGCGATGCCCCGGGCATCATGACGCAACGGCGTATAGGGCCGGCCTCGGGAGAGGTCTGCCCAATACCACGTAAGGAAAGAGACTTCTCCAACGGGAAATTTTGGAACAGCCTCATATACAAAAACAGAATATAACGGGCCCTCGTCCAAGACTCTGTTACACTCATTCCGCCGATTGCGGCAACGAAGTTGCCGACGCTTTCCCCCGCGGGCGGCTGAATAGTTACGATTTCATTCAGGCTCATTTTTAGGCTTATTTATTGATAATTCAGCAATATTCACCATTATGAAGTAGCGTGAAGTAAATTTTCTTCATAAAAACTTGAAAAACCTATCGCCGTATGGTAATATTTAGACTAAGAAGTACTGCGGGAGCAGTTCTAAAGTGCCAGATTTTGAAAGGTAAGTGAAACTTGTCGGAGAAGATTCGCTTATCCTGCCCCTGTCTGTATTTACGGGCCGGTTTACTGAATTGCGGGCCAGCATTGTTGGATTTTTAAAACCGGTTTACAGTTCAATTATTTAAAAAAGTGATCGGGTAAAACAGGATCGGGAGACGGTCTTGTCAGGATGAGGAGATTTTTGGGGAAATAATACGATTTGGGCACGGTACAGACATTTAACCGGTAGGTATACTTGAAAATACCGGAGCGTACAGGAATTCCCGGCTGTGTCCGTTGCCGATAATCGGAAATTTCCGCCTCACCCTTCATGACAGGCAAAATTCCGATTGGTATTCTTAACGGTTGGATGAAAACGGCCGGGAAGAAGGAGGCCCGCCGCACAGAGGAGAAATACATACCTTCATCCTGTTGTTTGGCGTTTGCCGTAAGAATGGATCTTTAAAACAAAGCGGATTTGTCTGGTTATCCCGCGGAGGGTGTCGATTCACGTTGCGGGGCGGGTATTCAGATAAAAAACGTTCAAGAAAGAGCGGAAATATGCCGAAGGTCTTATAGATGGTGATCTAAACGGGCCCTTCGGCGTGTTTGGGGAGTGTTACTCTCTAAGTAATTCGGAAGAAAAGAGTGGGCCTATGTGCAAAAGAGACACCGGGTTTTTTTTAAGTTTCGGTAAAGGTAAGAAAATCGGGGCAGAGAGGCGAATCCCAATAAATTCCGCCGCTCTTTTCTTGTTGTTGTTCATGCCTTTTACCGATTTTGCCGAGGACCTTCGGCTTACCACGAAAATCCAGATAATGCCCATAACAGGGACCAACCTGGTAGACGCGGAACCGATAATGGAGGCCATGATCGCGGAAGTCCAAAGGACGGAAGGTTTTACGATTGTTCAATCATTCGGTATGGCTATGACAGACGATGTAGTTAATCCCACCGATGCTTCACCGGAAGCGGAGTATTCGATCTCCGGAACCTTGATTGAAGAAGTCGGTGATACCTTGTTCCAGATATCTCTCTGGCGTTTGTCTGATTCAACCCTTATGCTGTCCGAAGAACTGGTTTATGTAGACCTGGAAGAAGCCCTGGACATGGTTCCAATTCTGGTCTGGTCTGTTTTGGGTAATATTCCCGCCAAGACCATGCCGGTAGACACAAACTGGCGGACCAACTGGCTGTATTTGGGCCTGCTCACCGGCGGTACTTTAAGTTACGACAAACTCCAGGGCTTTGATGCTGAAAACAATTCCAAGAATTCCGATTTTGAGGGCGATGGCCTGGGGCTTTCACCTTCAGTCTCCTTTACGATGATGGTTCCTTTTCTCAATATTCCCATAAAGGGAGATCCCAAGGTTTACCTGGAACTCCAAACCGAGGTACTTTTTTCCTGGGAATGGGCGGGATATACCTACCACCACAAGGGCAACATACCTCCGGTTGAAATAAGCAAAAGCGGTGTTTGGACCGATGAGTACAGCTTCTTTTCCCTTACCTTCCCGTTGATGCTTAAGGTCGAATTCCACTATGGACCCCTCATGCTTGCCCCGTATGGCGGCGTTTATTTTTATCTTCCCTTGGGAGATGCCCAATCCAGAACCAACCGGATCAGGGAAAACATTGATACCTCCTCCAGTCCCGGAGATGATCCGGATCCTTCATTGTACCGGGAACAGGATACCCTGCGGGTTTCCGTTGACGGCGTCCCCCTGGGAATGAACTTCGGCTTTTACACGGGCATAAAAATGGGACCAGGCGCATTGGTAATAGATATCCGCTATTCCAGGGACTTCGGCACCTTGACATTCAGAGATCAGGACGGTAAAAATACCCTGAATGGTCAATATATAGCCATTAATCGCAATAAATTTACCCTTATGGTCGGTTATGAGATTGGCCTCTTTAAGCATGAGCGGAAAATGGAGGTTCAGGTAGAATGAAAGCGCGGCAGATTCTGAT
>JAIRLQ010000533.1 GCA_031259345.1 Treponema sp. | reverse complement strand
CTCCGGGTTATCGGGATTCCCGAAATATACGACGGTTTTATGCGGGGGGAAGCGCTGGAGACCATCGCGTCAGTCATGGCGGAGGGGGGGACGATACATTGACCGGCGTACCGGAAATTGTGCTGTTGGATGATGACAAAAAAGAACTGGACAAAGTCGTCTTTTTTCTTAAAGGGTACTATTCTACCGGATCGCGGGCCGCGCCGGGCTGGAACTTTCTCCACGATTTTACTTCCGGTTCCGCCGCGCTTGAATATTTCGAGGGCGGGAAAAGGGTGGATATAGTATTTCTCGATATTGTCATGCCCGAAATGTCCGGCGTGGAAGTGGCCGCCCGCCTGCGGGATCGCGGTTTTGACGGGTATATCGTGTTTTTAACCTCGGTTAACGATTTTGCCGCCGAATCGTACCGGGTGAGGGCTTTCTCCTATCTCCTCAAGCCGGTAGAAAAAGAACGGCTTTTCAGTGTGCTGAGAAAGATAGACGAGGCCAGGGAAAAATTATACGGGAAGGATACGGCTTTTGTCCCGGTAAAAACAAAGCAATTCCACAGAAACATCCTGTTTCGGGATATTATTTTCGCGGAGATACTGGGGCATAATCTTTCTATCCATCTGGCAAATAATGAGACGTTTTCGATAAACAAACCTTTGAAAGAATTTTCTTCTGACCTGCTGGTGGATGAGCGTTTTGCCCATTGCCACGGATCAATCATCGTAAATATGGATTTTGTGGAAACCATCAGGGATAACATGGTGGTATTAAGAACGGGGCAGACCATACCCATATCCCGGCGTTGCAATGATTTTAAATCCCGGTATATAACACGTTCAATCAACCGGTTCGGGAGTTCCGATGATAAACCTGTTTCAAGTGGTTTATGATACCACCTTGCTCTGCATCAACGCCTTTGCGGTTTCTTTTGCGTTGAAGCGGAAAATTCCGTACTTTCTCTGTGCCGTGGTATTTCTGGTATCTCCTGTGGTAATAGAGCTGGCCTTTGAATTTGCCCCGCCTTTTGCCCAAGCGGCGCTTGTGAAACGGGCGCTTAAAGGGCTTGTCCTTCTGCCCTTGATTGTTATTGTTTTCAAGGGGAAATTTTTCCAAAAGACCTTTGTTTTTTTTATCCTTATGTCCTTAGCGGTATTGTTTAACCTTGTCTCCGGTCTTGGGGCCCGTCTTTTTTTCGCCGCCGGGCCGGGCTATGAGCGCTGCCGATATTTTGCGGCCTGGGGTCTTTTGGTCCTGTACTTTTTCCTGTTCCTCCGTTTTGGCCGTGAGCCTGCGGGTAATTTATTTGCTGTTACGGATAAACTTAACTGGTTCTTGCATACCCTTGGCGCTTGTTTTTCGTATCTCAGCCTGCAAACCGCGGATGCCGCTTTTCAACAGGGAAACTTCCGGGACGCCAGCCTCATCAATATTTTAATAGCCCTGGGTAACCTTTTTGTCATTTTTACCGCCATTTCCGCCACGGCAAAATCGGCCGGGGAAAGCTATGAACTCCGCCTTGCCAAAGAGGTAATCGCCTCGGGCGCCGATTATTACAAACGGCTGGACCGGATTTTGCGGGAAATACGCGTTCTCCGGCATGATTACAAGTATCAAATAGGCGTGATAGATGAGCTGGCTAAAATAAGCAAGGCACGGCATATTCGGGATTTCCTCGCGGATGCCCGTTCCTATTACAGCCAAACGGAGCCGGTTGTCTATTGTGAAAATTTTGTTGTCAGCGCCCTGCTTGCCAATTACGCGGGACGTTTTGAGAAAAACAACATCTCTTTTAAAATTCGAGCGGTTTTGCCGGTGGAGATCCCCCATGTTGATAAAAGCTTAAGCCCTCTTGATAACTATGAAATTTGTATAGTTCTGGGAAACCTTTTGGAGAATGCTTTTGAGGGAACCATGAGGGTCCCGGCGGCGCAACGGCGGGTAAGCCTTGAGATCCGCCTGGCCTCGGGAAAGCTGCTCGTTGAGGAGAAAAATACATTTGACGGCAGGATCATATCCGGCGACGGGCAGGCTTCTTCTTCCAATATTCCCCAAAGCAGGAAAGGAACGGGCGGCGGATACGGACTCCGGAGCATCGCGGCTGTCTGTAAACGCCACAGCGGGGAGTATCTTCCCGAATGGACAGGAAGCGAATACACCATTCGCCTGCTGCTCAATTTGTAAAGGCGACGGATTACAGGGTAATGGTCAGGGTGTTTTTGGTGTCTACGGCGGAATAAAGCGCCGATTTGGATATACGCCGCACCATAAGCAGTCCCAGACTCTTGTCTTCATCCATACCGGCAAAAAGATCTTCCTGCCTGCCGCCGTAGGAAATAGTGATGACGATATTTTTTTCTTTCTCGGTGTAAGCAATATTCACAAGGATATCCGGTTTTTCTTTTTCACCGAAATGGTTTTTCAACAGGTACATCGAGACCTCTTCAAATGCCATCTGTACCCTGTTAATCATGCGGCGGTCAATATCGTACTTTATACAGAACTGCTCTATCCGTGACATCTGTCCTAACAGGTCAAATTCCGGGGATTCCACCCGCAATTCAAGGGTTTTAAGCCGGGAAATAAAGGCCTTTGTCCGTTTTCCCTGTGGCTGTTCAAAAATCTCCCGCGGCGTACCGGTCTCGTAGATACTATGGTCGTCCATGTAAAACACCCGGTCCGATACCTCTTTAGCGAATTCCATCTCGTGGGTAACGATGATCATGGTCATGCCTTTTTTTGCCAGGGATCGGATGACCGCCAGAACTTCGCCGGTCATCACCGGATCGAGGGCGCTGGTAGGCTCATCGAACAGAACTATTTGCGGGTCCATCGCCATAGCCCGGGCGATGGCAATACGCTGCTTCTGGCCGCCGGAAAGCTCCTGGGGATAGGCGTTTTCCTTTGCCGCAAGGCTTACCATATTGAGCAGTTCCCGCGCCTTGTCGATTGCCGCAGTCCGGGGTATTTTTTTGATTTTTTCGGGAGCGAGGGTTATGTTTTCCAGTACCGTCAAATGGGAAAAGAGATTGAAATTTTGGTATACCATACCGACCCGTTCATGCAGCTTATTTATGTCGGTTTTTTTATCGAAAATGTCAAGGCCGTCGATGAATACCCGTCCCGTGTCGGGAACGATGAGGGCATTGAGGCAAGAGAGAAAAACGCTTTTGCCTGCGCCGGAAGGGCCGATGATGGAAACACATTCTCCCTTTTTAACATCGGCGTTCACATTCTCCAATACCGGTACACCGCCAAAAGATTTATACAGGTTTTCTACTTTTATCATATTTTTTTATACCGCCTTTGTTCCGGCGGATTCATTCCTGACATTGGAGGTATTGAAACACAGGCTGACTATCCATGAGAGCAGGAGGTAGAGGGTGATTCCTGCCGTCATGGCCAGGAAGGGATTTCCCGTGCGGCTTCCCATGTTGTTAATTATCCGGGTCAGATCGCTAACGGTGATGTAGCCCACCACGCTGGTATCCTGCAAGAGGGTGATGGCGCAGTGCCGGTACAGGGGCTTGCCGAAGCGTAGCGCCTGGGGAAGGATGATATGCAGGAACGCGCCGATACCGTTGAAACCCAGGGTCCGGGCCGCCTGAATCTGGCCGCAGTCCACGCTGCTCAGGGCATTCTGCATAATCTCACTGATAAGTGCCCCGCTGCGCAGTCCAAAGACAATGATGGCGGTGCCAAGAGCGTCTATACCGAAAGGTACCAGTACCACATAATAGAAAAGCATTAACAGCAGGAGAACCGGCGTTCCGCTCATTAACAGGAAATAAGCCCGGGCAAGGTGCCGGAACAGGCGGAAACGGCTACGGGACATAGCGCAGAGGATCACGCCGGCTATGGTACCGACAAATAATCCTATTGTCACAATGAGCAGCGTTACCCCCAGGCCGAGCAGGAAGTATCTATATGCACCATCGGCAATAAAATTTTCGTATAGCAGGTTTATCATAGCTTATGCTGTCCGGGACTTCCCGGTTATAACACCGCCCAGTTTTTCCCTGCCATCCTTGAAGCCTTCCTTAAACCATTCCCTCAAGGCGCCGGCATTGGCCTTCAGGAGACCCTCTGGGGATTCAAAATAACGGACAAACATATAGCCGATGGCGTAGGTTGTCAGGCCGTTCACCGCCGGGGCGGATAAAACCGCCAGGGAAGTACCCACCAGAGGAGTACCCCCCAGGTTCTTTAGCGCGGCTCCCGAAAGGGCGGTAGCGCCAAGCCCGCCCAGTACCGACGCGATGATGTTCTTTATCCAGGACTTTTTCACCTCAATATCGTAGAGCCGGGTAATTGACTGCACCATGGATATCTGAATCGCCGCCGCCGAAACCAGATTAAAAACCGGAACCGGAACAAGGCCTATACCGGCCGCCAATAATGCCCGGTTTTTTATGATCTCCTCGACCCTGGCGCGGGTAATAAGGTTGTAAAGGGATGTTCCCGGTTTTGCCTCCTGGACAGCTATTGGGACCGGGATATTAGACTGTACTTCGATAGCCTCGACCGCGGTTTGTACTTCAACCGCCGGAACATCATCTCCTCCATCGGTCGGAGACGCGACAGTATCAGCGTTAGGCAGAGCATCATAAATTTCAAAATCGGACGTATCCATCTTGTTTCTTTTAGCCATATTTGCCTCTATAAAATATATATTCTCTATATATCATATATCCAGCTTCAGATTTATGCAAGGGGGCGCGTTGCCCCGGAGCGCTTCCCGCATAAGTGGTCAATAAAACGGCGTAAGTGGCCGAAACAATCGCTTCTACCTGTGTTAATATATGCTTGGGATTCGTATAAAGTTTAGGACTCGAAAAATATATTTATCGGAAATCCCGGGAGGAATGCATGCAGGAACAATGGACATCTTATTTGGATATGTTTAGCCGCTCCGCGGCGGAGAACGCTGAAAAGCCGGCGCTGATCCATGGAGACAGGCGGGTAAGCTATGGCGAACTGCTTAAAGCCGGCGATGTGGTAGCAGGGGCTCTTCAGTCGCTTCCCGTTAGGAGGGGGCAGATTATCCCCGTCATTCTTCCCCGTGGCATTTACGCGTTTGCGGCTATGCTGGGTATTTGGAAGGCTGGGGGCGTGGTGAGCTTCATCAATACTGCCTATCCTGCCGAAAGGATAGAGGAAATGTGCGGGCAGTGCGGAGGCGGATTTTCCGTGACTGAAGGCTGGATAAAAGATATTGCCCCCTTTGCCGAACCCGCGCCGGTTAATGTCAAGGGCGAGAAGCCGGAGCGGGAAGATCCGGCAATGGTGGTTTTTACCTCCGGCTCCACCGGCGTTCCCAAGGGGGTGGTGTTGCCTCACCGCGCTATTGCCCACCGTACTTTTATAAACCTTAGGGATGTTTTTCTGGACGGGGCCGGCTATGATCCGGAAAGCGACATCTGGTTATCCATCGTCCCCTTTTCGTCGGTGGTAATGATTGCCCACGAACTGACAATTCTGCTTTTAGGCGGCGTGATAGATATAGTTCCCGACGCGGTGAAACAGGATATAAGCCAGTTGATACGTTATGGGCTGGAACATAAGATTAGCAGTGCCTTTGTGCCGCCGGCCCTAGCCCCCCTATTTTTAAAACACTTTGAGAGGCAACTCCATATTCTCGCTATCGGTTCGGAACGGGTCAGTAATCTCTACAGTGACAAGATGGTGGTGATCAACGGGTACGGCGCATCCGAAGGCTGCGGTACCAATTGTACTTTTAAGCTTGACCGGATATATGAAAACAGCCCCATAGGCAAACCGCCCGAAGGAACCAATTTATATTTGTTGGATTCCGAAGGCCGTCAGGTTCCGGAAGGGAAAATGGGGGAGATCTGCCTTTCCGGCGAGACCTTGGCGCTGGGATACCTTAACAGGCCTGATCTTACCGCCGAAAAATTTATACCAAACCCGTTTTCGGATGATCCCGAACATCGCACGCTATACCGTACCGGTGATCTTGGGCGGCTGAACGCCGACGGCAACTATGAATACATACAGCGGGCCGATTGGATGATTAAGATCCGCGGCTACCGTGTGGAACCTGGAGAAATTGAGGCGGCGATAAGCAAGGTGGCGCCGGTAAGCAAAGTTGTGGTGGTTGGGTTTGAGAGCCGCTTGGGGAAAGCTGCCGGGACCCGGCTCTATGCTTGTTATACGGCTAAAGAACCGGCGGATCCCCGAAAGGTCAGAGAATCGCTTTCAAAAATTTTGCCTGTTTATATGATTCCCTCATTTATTGAGCAGGTTGAGAGTCTGCCCCTCAACATCAACGGGAAGGTAGATAGAAAAAAAATCATTCCCCCGGAAATTGAATTTTTTAAGCCCGATTACGAAGCGCCGGCGAATGACCTTGAAAAAACCATCTGTGACGCCTTCGGAGAAGTGTTAGGCGTGGAGCAGGTAGGGGCTCTGGATAATTTTATTCTTTTGGGTGGCGATTCTATCTCTGCCGCCAAAGCTGCTTTCATTTTGTATAAATCCACCGGGCTTTCTGTAGTGGACGTGCTGCTATGGCAGACTCCAAGAGAATTGGCAGCCCGGTCGGGTGAAAAAGCAAAGGAGCGGCTTGACCATGATCCTGATTTGGAAACGGAATCCCCGGAAACGCCGGTTCCCGCGGAAGTTGAATTGACCCCGTATCAGGCAATATTCTACTATGAATGGCTGCTGAATCCCGTCCGGTATGACTACAACATAGTCGAGGATAGAATCCTTGACGGAAAGGTTTCCCCCGAAAGACTGAACGACGCGATGATTCGGCTGCTCAACGAATATTTTTTGTTTAATTGCAATGTGATAGAGGATAATGACCGGCTATACTGGAAAAGACGGGAAAATATTCCCGGTGGTGCTGAGGTTGTGAGGTATTTTGATCGGCCTCTGACCGATGAGGAGTTGTTTCCCCTTATAGTAAAACCGTTTGATTTGAAAAAGGATTTTCTGGTAAGATACTTCTTGATAAAGCTGTCGGAGAGTCAGTACCGGTACATATCCTGCGTTCACCATATCATAATAGACGGAACCAAGGCAAACGCCGCCTATGACGAATACGCCCATTATTATAATGATCCCCATTACAGAGTGACAACCGGCATAGAGAAACAAAAAAGACTTTGTAACGGACTGGCATTTCGGCTGCGTTCACTCATCGAAGAAAACAAGGAAAATATTCATCAATTTTGGCGGGACTATTGCCGGAATGTTTCACCGGTGGACTTAAAATTTCTCAGCCTCCAGGCCGGATCAAAAGACGGCGTATCGTTAAGCCCTGTAAGTTCCTGCCGCTTTTCTCTGGAACAGAAGGAACTGCAAAGGGTAAAAATCGTCTCGCAAAAATTTGGAATAACGCCCTACATCTATGCCGAGATCGTTTTCGCAACGCTTCTCCATAAAATATCAGGCCAGAACCAAATAAGTTTTTCTTATCCGCTAACTATCAGCGAAGGTTCCGGTTTGATGTTCGGTTCCCAGATCAATACGCTGGTCATCAATTTTTCTTTTAACAGGGAAACAGACATAGCCGATTTGGTTCAACAGGCGAAGGACTTTTTTATCAATATTGAATCCGGCGGGGCAAAATATCTGCCTATAAATGAAATAGCCGGATATATGGAAAACAAAGAAGCGCTGCAAATAGGTTTCGCCCAGACCAATCTGCGGGAAACAGGGTTTATGTTTGATGGGGTTGAAAGGGAAACGATCAACGATAGTTTCTATTTCGAC
>JAIRLQ010000505.1 GCA_031259345.1 Treponema sp. | reverse complement strand
CACTTAAACAGGTTGTAGCCATGAGTTATTTGGTTCGTAAAATCGCACCGGCTAAATGGTCGAGCGCACAGTCGCTCGAAGCTCTTTCCGCAGATGCTTTAACCGCCGATCTAAGAACGACAAATAATACATTATCACTTTGGGAAATTGACAGTGAAGATGAACTCGACAACGCAGTCCTTGCTCGTGCGATGTCAAAAAAAGCAAAAAAAATTGAAAAAATGGATTTGGTTTTGATTCCCAAGGAAATTATTCCCACAGAACAGTTATCTATTCGTGCAAGTCCTGGAGATACCTTTGCGGAAGGATTGTCAAATACTCACCGTGAAATAGTTGACCTTAAATATCCATCCCTGGGACTTTTTGCACAAATTATAATTGAATTGCTCTCCAACAATGCTCTTACTACCATTTCAAAAGCCAAAGTCGAAAATATTGTGAAAGCTGCTTATAATGATAAAACGATTGACATTTCCTGTTTACCGGAAGATATGCAAAGAACTATTAAAAAATAACATCGATCCCAAGCCTACCGTCGTCTAGTAATCTTTTCTGTACTGTGGACCCTGGTCTGCTGCCTATCTTTATTATCCAAAAGGCCAAATCAAATCTGAAGTGCGAATTTTATGGCGAAAAACCTCGTAAGGAGTCAGGTAGCCTAAAACCTTGCGAGGCCGATTATGCCGATTTTCAGATCCAAACGTTTCATGATTTCACCCTCCGTAAATTATGCCGCCCGGCCTTAGCTTTCTTCCTCCCAGAATCGTTCTGTAATAATCTTGTCTTCGGTGTAGAAGTTGATCACCGCTTTGCCTTGCGCCTTGATGTCCGCCATCTGGGAATTTTTCATGCCGCCAAAGGGCAGATAGGCTACCGGCGCGGGAATGCCTACATTGATGCCGAGCATACCGGCATTCGTCTCCAGCTTAAACTTTCGGACATAGTAACCGTTCTGGGTATATATCGAAGCCCCGTTGCCGTACTCATGATCGTTTATGATTTTGATGGCTTCATCCAGGTTGTTTACCTTCATGATGGACACTACCGGCCCAAAAATCTCAGTACGGTGAATTTGCATACCCGGTTTTACATCGGCAAAAACCGTACAACCCACAAAGTGCCCCTTCTCATAGCCGGGGACCGTGAGTCCCCTCCCGTCCAGGAGGAGTGTCGCCCCTTCCTGTACGCCCTTATCAATCATGTCCAGGATAAACTGTTTTGCCTTTGCGGAGATCACCGGCCCCATGACCATTTCTTCCTCCGCAACTTCGGGATCCAGGGGGTTGGTGACAATCACTTCCTTTGAAGCTTTGACAAATTCGTCGCAGATTTTTTTGTAGATATCATCCCCCACACAGACAATCACCGACGCCGCCATGCAGCGCTGACCCGCACAGCCGTAGCAGGATGTTACCATGTTGCGGATTGTGTCGCTTATGCGCGCGTCGGGCATGACGATGAGGTGATTCTTGGCGCCCCCCATGGCCTGGAAACGCTTGCCGTTGGCGGCGCATTTTTTTGCCACTTCGTAACAGGTTTTGGTTGAACCGACCAGAGAAACCCCCCGAACCAGGGGATGTTCCATAAAAGCATCAGCTATGACCTTGTCGCCGTTCAAAAGGGTGAATACCCCGGCAGGCAGCCCTATCTTATCAATATATTCAGTGATAAGGTTCATGGTACAGGGAACCTGTTTTGAGGCTTTAACTATAAAGGTGTTCCCGGTGGCGATAGCGTAGGGCAGGAACCAGAAAGGAACCATCGCCGGAAAATTAAATGGGGCGATCATGCCGAAAACGCCCAGAGGCAGGCGGATTACCTCGCCGTCTATACCAAAAGAACAGCCGATCAATTTGTCTCCCTGCTGGAGGACGGGCATGCCGCAGGCGACTTCGATATTTTCAAAGATACGCTTCAGTTCCGCCCTGGCATCGGGAAGGGATTTGCCCATTTCTTCTACAAGGACACGGCTGATTTTTTCTTCGTTCTCCTGTAAAAGCGAAAGCAGTTTAAAGAGGGGCGTGACCCGGCGGGCCACGGGTATGTTTTTCCAGGACTGATAAGCCCTGTGAGCCGTTTCAATGGCCCGGTCCGCCTCTTCCCGGCTTGTTAAAGGCGACCGGGCGATAATCTCGCCGGTAGAGGGATTTTCCACATCGATATATGCGGCGCCCTCGGGTTCTGTCCATTTGCCATTGATATAATTTTTGAGTTTTTTCATTTATTCCTCCTTGTACTTTACTTGTATCGGAAAATAATTTTTCCCCAAAACTGAATTGGTTTTGGAAAAAATCTGAAACTTAATCCCTTTTACGCTAAACTTATTCGCCTTTAACATCGGGATCACTTATCATAATGCCCCTGATAAGGGCCAGAAAATCAGCGTAACTGCCAATGAAAGAAAGCAAGGTACGTCTGGTGGCGCCATAATGTTCAAATTCCTCGGGCCGCATTCCCTTCTCATCGTAGGCTTTGCAAAAGTCGGGGAATTTCTTTTCCAGTTCGGCAATGATCATGGGATCTACCGGATCATTGATACGGGATTTCACTTCCACATCCGAGGCGTTAAACTTCTTCTGCCACTCATAGGGAATCGTCATGGACATATTTCCGCCTATAAATTCGGACCAGTGGAAGTGGTTGCGATAGGCCGCGTTGAGAAGCCGGGTGCGATAACCCCGCTCCGTGTAAATCCGGTAAGCTTTCTTGGCCGCCGCAACGCCGGCCCATTCAAGATAACCGGGATTAGTGATAATCCCTTTCTTACCCGCGATTATCTTTAGCCAGTCATCCAACCGGCCGACCATCACCGTACAGACCGGGCTCATGGTAGAAATATCTTTCCCTTCTTTCCGGCGCCTATCCATGCCCCTTTCCACAGCTTCCGCCACAGCGATACTCTGGGCTACGGTAAAAGATATTGTCGCATTGACGCTTAGGCCGCGGAAAGAAAGTTCCTCTATAGCTTCCAGTCCCGCTCTGGTAACCGGCAGCTTGATATTATTGTTGGGATAAAGCGAATTGAAATGCAGGGCCTGTTCCACCATTGCCCCGGCGTTTTTATAGTTCTGTCCGTTAACCTGTATGGAAAGCCTGCCGTTACGTCCATTGTTTTTATCAAAAATCGGTTTAAGCATTTTAGAAGCGTTAACGGTGATTTCTTCCATAACTTTCCATGCGATCGTTTCTTCCGACGCGGTAGGATTCTGATTAATAATTTCCACAATCCGGGGTCTCCACGCTTCCAGTTCTTTTTTCAGAACCTGTCCCACAATGATAGGATTGCTCGTCCCTCCGGTAGCGCCGTTTTCTATAGCATAACTTAGTTCACCGACAGCACACGAATCATTCCAGAATTCAGTCGGACTTGTTAGGGTCATGGAATGAAGAGGACTTTGTCCTTCAGTATTGCTCATTGTTATCCTCCTTGAAAAAAATCTCTTTTCATATCATTAAACGTCTCTTTTGGACTTATTATCTTATCATCATACAATAAAAAAATCGATAAGTCAACAACAAACCCTAAAAAAGACAGTTTTCCTGGTACTATATTCGGTAACCCCAACTACATTTTGCCGATGACCTTGATCGTACTAGTCGGGTTTTCCGCTATGGATTCTATCACGCCGGGCAGCTCATCGAACGGGACTACTTTGCTGATGAGCGGCTTAATATCAATGATGTCCCCGGCAATCAAATCCAGCGCTTCGGGAAATTCCCGGGCGCTGTTACGGGAACCGTAGATGGTCAGTTCCTTGCGGGTAACCATAGCGGTGTTGAATTCAGGATCGGCGCTGGGCCAGCCGGTAAGGGAAACACGGCCACAGTAGGATGCCAGCCGCACAGTGTTTTTAACACCCTCCAGAGATCCGGAGATTTCCAGCACTACTTCCGCACCCCGGCCGCCGGTAATCGAGCGAACGGCATCCTCGGCGTCCACAGGGTCGACCGTGTGTGGAACTCCAAGGCCTTTTCCAACGGCGAGACGCTTTTCCAACGGGTCGATAAGAATGGGGACTCCTCCCTTATAAAGTACGTAGAGCGCCGACAGTATGCCTATGGTCCCCGCGCCGATAATCGCCACGTGTTCACCCGTCTTAAGCCCGATACGGTGAATCCCGTGCATGGCGATTGTAAGCGGTTCGGCAACCGTGGCATTGACAAAGGAAACGGACCCGGGCAGACGGTGCAGCAGGCCTTCAGGGTGCAGGATATACTCACTCATCGCCCCATCGGTTTGTACACCTAGAACGCGCAGTTGTTCACAACAGTTGGTCCTGCCCAGACTACAGGCATAACAGCTTCCGCAGGGCAGATAGGGTTCCACCATAACCCGGTCGCCCGGTACAAATCCGCTCCGTGTCGAACATTCGACTATCTCGCCGGATACTTCATGACCTAGAATAAGCGGATAATGCAGAACTTGACCCTTTCCCTTATAGGCATTGACATCGGAACCGCATATACCCGCAGCCTTGATTCGGATGATCGCCCAACCGTCTTTGCCAACCGGTTCCGGTACATCTTTAACCGAAATAAGTCCCGGCCCTTCCAATACTACTGCTTTCATAGGCTACTCGTACCTCAGCTTGTTTATCGTTTGCAACAAGGTGTCTACCCTTTCAATGTCTACATCGGAGGTGATGGAAATGCCGGTCGACATGATCCACCGGCCCCGCTTTCCCAGCGTTGCCATGCAGTCCCGCACCTCCGATTCTATTTCCATCGGCGTTCCGGTACGGAGTACCTGCTGCGTGGAAATACCGCCGTAGAACACAAGGTTGCGGTCGCCAAAATTGTCCGCGAGCTCCTTTCGCGGCATGGCTTCGGGTTGAACATTATTTAAAACGTCAACGCCGATTTCAATTAAATCGCCAATTATCGGCCGTATGTCCCCGCAGCTGTGATAAACCAGCGGTAGTCCCGCGTCTTTGTAAAGTGCGAAGATCTTTGCCAGACGCGGCTTGAATAGTTCACGGAAACATTTCGGCGACATAAGCATACCCTGCTGCGTACCGTAGTCATCGCCATAGCGTCCGCAGGTAACGCCTGCGGCAATATAATTTTTGGCTAGCCGGGTTTGATAGTCCATGATATGGTCCAGAAGTTCCGCCGCATATTCGGGATCGCCGGCAATGTCCACCATCCATTCTTCGTAACCTCTGAGCGCGCTGGCCCTTTCATTCAGGCCGGTCACCTGGTAACTGCAGACAAGATGCGTTTTGCCATATTTTTCCAGCAACGGTTGTACATTATCAAGCAGCCCGGGGCGGTTGGGATCGGGAAAACGGTAATGATCCAAATCCATGTCATCGTGTAGCGGATGGTTTACCATGAAAAGCCCTTCCTGCCGCATGTCCCACCCAATGCCCCAATCATCGTAGAGAATATCGCTGGTATAAGTATGCCGCCGTTGCGCGCCAAAAGGATCGTTTAGAAAGGCGTAGACAAAATGATTATCGATAAAGGGCAGTAAATCTTCTTCGGCCCCCGGGGGAATACCGAAATGCGCATACATCTTCGATAACATAAGGGGCGAGAAATCAAGCTGAATGGGACGTATATCAATGCTTCTTCCCGCAATCAGATCAAGCATACGTTGTTTCGGCGTTATGGTATTACTCATTTAAACCTTCTATAACGTAATTGGCGCGCCGCGTTTTGCTAACGCGATTCCCGTAAGGGCCAATTTCAAAATCGATTATTTTGAAATTGGCCCGTTTTGCTACTGGATAATATCCAGCTGTTTTTTAAACACAATGGTCTTTAATTGCGACAATTCCTCAAGGGTTTGGCTTACCCCTTCGTGCCCGATGCCGCTCATTTTGTGTCCGCCAAAGGGCTGATGATCGAAACGGTAATTTCCCGATCCGTTTATGACCACGGTTCCGCACTCCATTTCGGTCGATGCCTTCAGCGCTTTTTTCATATCCCGGGTAATTATCCCGCCTTGAAGCCCATTTGCGCAGGCATTAGTCATACGCAGGGCATCTTCCAGAGTATCAAAACCAATCACCGGAACTACCGGTCCAAAGACTTCCATATTCAGCGCGATATCCATGGTTTCCGTTACCCCGATCAGAATAGTCGGTTCAAAATAAGTGTGGTTAAAACGTTTTCCGCCGAACACGCACTTGGCGCCTTGGGAGATGGTCTTTTGCACCTGTTCTTCAACCTTGACAGCCGCTTTTTCACTAACCAGGGGACCATAATATATATCCGCATCATAAGGATTACCGGTCTTTATTTTTTTAAAAGCTTCAATGAGCATTTCCACATAGCGATCTTTGATTTTGTTATCCACAAAAAAGCGTTTAGGCGCACAACAGGTTTGACCGCTGTTGGAAAGCCTGCCGCCCACCGTTTCGGCTACCGCAAGTTCCAGGTCCGCATCGTCGCAGATGATCATAGCGTCGTTGCCCCCCAGTTCAAGATGGGCGTGGGCCAGGTTTTTCGCTGCCCCCGATGCGATGGCAATTCCCACTGCGGTACTACCGGTAAGGCTAATGGCATCGATTTTCGGTGAATTCGACAGCCATTCGCCGGCATCCTCGCCCCGGCCGGTAATGCACTGCACCGCCAGCGGATCTACTCCGGCTTCGATGAGCATTTCGGTGAGCAGAATATTGTCCAGAGGCGTATCACTCGAAGGTTTAACAAGCACCGAATTTCCCATTATCAAAGCGGGAGCAACTTTGTGCGCATAGAGTTCCCCCGGATAATTAAAAGGAATGACGCAGGCGATTACCCCCAGGGGCTCCCGGATGGTAAAGGCCATATCGCCGGAAAATACCGGCTCCGAATCTAGCGGGAAACTCATGCCCCCGAAATTACGCGCCTTTTCGCCGTAAAAGCGGAAAAGCTGCGCCGTACCGTTTGCCGCACCCAGACAGCTCGCGTAAGTCTTGCCGGAACTGTCACAGAGGATTTTCGCGTACTCTTCCTTGCGTTCCAAAAGAATGCGCGAAAATGTATAGAAAATTTCGATTCGCCGGTAAAGCGGTACTTTTCGCCAACGTTCAAAACCTTCCCTAGCCGCGTCAAGCGCATTTTCGACATCTTCCTTTGTCGCGACAGGAACAGTGTCGATTACCCGCATATCCGCCGGATTAACGACTTCCAGTACCGCACCATTGGCCGCGTCACAAGCCTTACCCGCCAACATCATCTTCATCTGCAC
>JAIRLQ010000462.1 GCA_031259345.1 Treponema sp. | reverse complement strand
ACCCGGGAAACCAAAGCCGTCCGCGAAAAACTGCTGCGCGTGGGCGTATCGCAGATAAGCGGCGCGTCGCGGACCTCCATCGGCGGCTACACTGAACAGCCTGACGAAGAAGAAGACACGCGGCAGTTTGTGGTTTCCGATACCCGTCCTCTTGACGATGTGATAAAATGGCTTATCGACGCGGGGTATGTTCCCAGTTTCTGCACTGCCTGTTACCGCGCGGGACGTACCGGCGACCGTTTTATGGAATTGTGCAAGAGCAAGCAGATTCTTAACTGCTGCCATCCCAACGCCCTTATGACGCTTAAGGAATATTTGATGGACTATGCCAAGCCGGTAACCCGCGAAGCCGGGGAAAAGCTGATCGAAACGGAGATAGAAAATATCCCGAAAGAAAAAATCCGTACTATCGTGCGCAAAAATCTTGTTACCATTCAAAACGGGCAGCGGGATTTTAGATTATGAGGGAAGGCATGCCGAAAGCCTTGATGCCCGGACCGGACATAGAAAGCGATGCCGGGCTTTTGGATCTTATCACGACCAAAGATCCACAGCGGGAAGAGGCTCTCTTCGCGGAAGCCCGGCGGCGTAGGGCGGAGCATTACGGCAGCGGCGTTTACTTCCGGGGCCTTATTGAATTTTCCAACTACTGCAGGAACGACTGTTACTACTGCGGTATACGCCGGGGCAACGCCAGGGCCGAGCGTTACCGCCTGGATACTGACGCAATTCTCAACTGCTGCCGTATGGGCGATCTCCTGGGCTACAAGACCTTCGTGCTCCAAAGCGGCGAGGATCCCTGGTTCACGGACGAGCGGATGGTTGAAATCCTGGGGGCTATACGGCGGGAATTTCCGGATCACGCCATTACCCTTTCTATCGGGGAAAAGAGCCGCGAAAGTTACGAGCGTTTTTTCCGCGCCGGGGCCAACCGCTACCTGCTCCGCCACGAGACCGCCGATGAGGCGCATTACCGCGCGCTGCACCCTGCTTCCATGAGTCTTGCGGAACGGAAGCAATGCCTTTTTAATCTGAAAGAAATCGGCTATCAGGTGGGCGCGGGTTTTATGGTAGGGACCCCTTTCCAGACCCCGGAAAATCTGCTTGAGGACCTCCGCTTTCTCAGGGAGCTCCGGCCCCACATGGTGGGCATAGGCCCCTTTATCCCCCAGAAGGACACGCCTTTCGGCGGGTACCCGCCGGGAAGCCTGGAACTTACCCTCCGCATGGTGGCCCTAACCCGGCTTATCCTGCCCGGCGCCCTCATCCCCGCCACCACTGCCCTGGGGACTATCTCGCCCCGGGGCCGGGAGAGGGGCCTTATGGCAGGGGCCAACGTAGTAATGCCTAACCTTTCCCCCAAAGCGGTGCGCAAGCTCTACTCCCTGTACGACAACAAAATCTGCACCGGGGACGAAGCTGCCGAGTGCCGGCTCTGCATGGAAGGCCGTATCCGCGATTTTGGTTTTGAACCTGACATGGCCAGGGGGGACGCAATTGACGGGAATGAACAATCACCCTGTTTGTGCTAAACAGGGCTGTTGTTCACCCCTCTCTGCTATGAATTGGGGATATTTGTTTCTTTTCCCTTTTTCTGTTTTTTCTCTTTGCGTTTTTCTTTTTGGGTTTTTTGAGGAGCCTTCTTCTGTTCTTTTTTGTGCGTTATATGTTCAGCCATGATTATCTCCTTGTACTGCTTTTATACTAACCCAAATAACGCCTTTTGAATATATACGGGAAGTACGTTTTCAAAAAGTTTGAAAAACTTGTCCGGGCTTTAGGCCGGAGACAGCCCCGTAGCCCGGCAAACTCCTACTCCTCCCACAGCCATGTAGACAAATACCGTTCTCCTGTATCAGGCAGAACCACCACAATGGTTTTGCCTGTGTTTTCCGGGCGTTTGGAAACCGTCAATGCCGCTTCGAGCGCCGAGCCGGAGGAGATGCCCACCAGGATTCCTTCTTCCTTGGCAATGCGCCGGGCGGCGGTTCCCGCTTTTACGTCATCGGTCAGGTAAATTTCGTCCACTACTTTAGGATCGTAAACCTGGGGCTGGAAGCCCGCGCCTATTCCCTGAATCTTGTGGGGGCCGCTCTGGCCGCCTGAAAGTACCGGAGACGCGGAGGGTTCTACCGCAATAACCTTTACCGAAGGCTTTTTGGATTTAAGGTATTTCCCTGCTCCGGTGATGGTTCCGCCGGTTCCTACGCCGCCGATGAGTATATCCACCTGGCCGTCGGTATCATTCCAGATTTCGGGACCGGTGGTTTTTTCATGAATTGCCGGGTTGGCGCTGTTGATGAACTGCTGGGGAATAAAAGCGTTGGGGATGGAGGCCGCAAGCTCTTCCGCTTTCGCAATGGCCCCTTTCATGCCTTTGGCGCCTTCGGTCAGTTCCAGCTCGGCCCCCAGGGCTTTAAGAAGCTTCCGGCGCTCAATACTCATGGTCTCGGGCATGGTAAGGATAATCCGGTAGCCCTTAACTGCCGCCACAAAGGCAAGGCCGATGCCGGTGTTGCCGCTGGTGGGTTCAATAATAACCGTGCCCTTCTTTATTTTGCCTTCATTTTCCGCGCTTTCAATCATTGCCAGGGCAATCCGGTCTTTTACGCTGTGGAGAGGATTAAAACTTTCCAGCTTGGCATAAATGATTGCCCCGCCCTCATTGATTTTGTTGATTTTAACCAATGGGGTATTTCCTATAAGATCCGTAATTTTGTCTGCTCTTGCCATTTGATTCCTCCTTGGAATAATTCATACTATTTATATGGGTATTATCAACTACACTGTAAAAAATATCAAGTAACCAAACCCGGTTTTAAAATTAGTTTGTTCCGGGGGCTAAATAAAATACATATAGGACTCATCGGGATCAACCGTCCCTACCATGGAAGCAAGGGTTTTATGATCGATTATCGAGGCAATGCGTTCATTGAGGCGGTCAAACACGGTTATTCTGATGCAGCGCTGGAGCTTTGTTTCCTTGACATTGGGAAGGGGCGGGTCCACCACCAGCATATCTCCTTCCAGAACCCGCAGTACATCGCCGATAAGAATGTCTTCGCTCCTGCGGGCCAGTGTATAGCCCCCCGAGGCGCCTTTAACCGAGCGGATAAAGCCGGCGCGCCGAAGGATTACCGCCACCTGCTCCAGATAACGGATGGAAATTACCTTCCGCGCCGCAATGCTTGCCAGGGAAACATGGTCTTCCCCCGAATGTTCGGCCAGATCAATAAGGAGCCTGATGCCGTAGCGGCCCCTGGTGGATATTTTCATATTGCATACTCCATTTGATCCATTTTCTGGTATGCCTCGACCAGATCCTGCATGCTGATGGAATCAACGCACTTGGATATTGCGGTGTAGAGTTCGCTCCAGGTATGCCTGGAGACACAGCTTTCCCGGATCGGGCATACCTGGGAATTAACGCAGTCCACAGGCTCCAGTGGGCCTTCGACTGCCCTAAGCACATCACCCACGCTTATCTGGTCAAGGCTTTTTCCCGGCAGGTAGCCGCCCTGGGGGCCCCGTATTCCCTTGATGATTCCCGCCTTTCGCAGGGGAATAAAAAGCTGTTCCAGATACCCGTCGGAGATATTGGTTCTTTCCGCTATGGTTTTGGTACTGGTATATTCCCTTTCGGGAAGCAGCGCCATGTAAAGAAATGCTTCCAGTGAATACCGGCCTTTGGTTGAAATTCTCATTATTTGTTTTCCTTTTTACATTGGCTTAACGCCGAATCAAGATCGGCAATAATATCATTTGCGTGTTCAATGCCTACGGAAAGCCGCATAAGCCGGTCATTGACCCCCGCGGAAAGCCGCATTGCCTCGGGAATAGCCTGATGGGTCTGTATTAGGGGATAGGTTAGAAGGGATTCCACTCCCCCCAGGCTTTCGGCAAAGAGAATCAGTTTTATGCTGCGAAGCAGTACCGGCACATCCGCGGGGTTTTTAAGATAAAAGGAAATCATGCCGCCCGAACCCCTGGCCTGGTTTTGTGAAAGTACGTACTGTGGGTGATCCTCAAAGCCGGTATAAAAAACCTTTTCCACCCGTTCATGCCCGCGAAGCCATGACGCGATAAGCAGGGCGTTTTTTTCGTGCTTTTCCATCCGCAGGCCCAGGGTCTTGATGCCCCGCAAAGTCAGCCAGGAATCAAAAGGGGAGAGCGACGCTCCTTCGCTTTTCTGTATATTCTGCAAAGTTTCTAAAAGGGCGTCGGACGAGTGAACGATAAAGCCCGAAAGGGTATCATTATGTCCTGCCAGGTACTTGGTGCCGCTGTGGATCACCAGGTCCGCACCCAGGGCAAGGGGATTTTGGAACCACGGGGAGAGGAAGGTATTGTCCACAACAAGATGCCCTCCCCGGCTGTGTATCAGTTCCGCACAGCGGCGAATGTCCGTAACCTTCATCATGGGATTGGAAGGCGTTTCGATAAAGAGGGCTTTTGTTTCGGGGCGCAGATTTTTTTCGATCCGGTTAAAATCGCTGGTATCAACCCAGGAAAATAAATAACCGTATTCCCTGTAATATTCATTGAAGAGCCTATAGGTGCCGCCGTAAAGATCCTCTGAAACAATGATGTGATCCCCGGGATGGTAGAGCTTAATTAAAGTTGAAATGGCCCCCATGCCGGTGGCAAAGGCAAGGCCGTGCTTTCCGCCTTCCAGAAGGGCAACAGTTTTTTCCAGTTCCGTTCTGGTGGGATTTACCACCCTGCTGTAATCAAAGCCTGTACTCTCCCCCAGTGCGGGATGCCTGAACGTTGAGGTTTGATAAATGGGCGCCGTAATAGACCCTGTTACAGGCTCAAAGGGTGTGGCGCCATGAACTGCCAGACTTTCCAGAGAAAGCCGGCTTTCCTTGGAAAGTCCGCCGCCGGGGAATTCATTTTTGTCATAACATTCGCTGTCGCTCATCCTTATCTCCTGGCAGCCTGTTGCGCTTGTAGATTTTTGCGTCACTTTGTATCGCAAATACCGCACTAGTCCAGAGCCTGTTTAAAATCTTCAAGTAAGTCTTCCTTGTCTTCAAGCCCCGCCGATATGCGTATCAGGGTATCGGTAATGCCCAGCCGCTGCCTTTCGGCAGGGGGGATTGAAGCATGGCTCATCTGTACCGGGTATGACGCTATGGTTTCTACGCCCCCCAGGCTGACTGCCGAGGCGGCGAGTTTAACCCTGCCCAAAAAACGGAGGGCCGCCTCGGCGCTTTTTGTTTTAAAGGAAAAAACAGCCCCCGCTCCCGAAGCCTGGGAATCGTGGATTGCCTTTCCCGGATGATCTTCCAGCCCCGGATAATAAACGGTATCCACACGGGGATGTTCCCGCAGGCGGCGGCTCAAGAATTGGGCTGTTTCTTCCTGGGCTTCCATCCTCACCTTTAGGGTTTTAATTCCCCGTATCACCAGCCATATATCCCAGGGGCCCGGCACGGCGCCAAAACCATTTTGTACCGCGTAAATCCGCTTGCCCAATTCTTCCGTGGAAGTTACCGCCAGGCCGGAAATGACATCGCTGTGGCCTCCCAGGAATTTGGTAGCCGAGTGAAGCACAATATCCGCGCCCAGCTCTATGGGCCGCTGCAGGCAGGGGGTCATAAAAGTATTGTCAACAATGACAAGCAGCCCCGCTTCTTTGGCAATGGCTATACAGGCTTTAAGATCGCATATTTTAAGCAGGGGGTTGGAAGGGGTTTCGAGAAATACCGCTTTTGTATTTGGCTTTATTGCCCGGCGTATTTCTTCCGGTTTACTGCCGTCCACAGCGGTCATTTCAAGGCCCCATCTTTTGTAAAAGGTGTTGAGTATCCGGTAGCTGCCGCCGTAAATATCCTCTGCGGCGATAATGTGATCCCCGGTGGAAAAAATGCCCAAAGTTGAGGAAACAGCCGCAATGCCGCTGCCAAAGGCATAACCCGCTGCCCCGTTTTCCAGCTTTGCAATGATTTCTTCCAGGGCTTTTCTTGTAGGATTCCCCGAACGGGCATAATCAAACTCCGGCGGCTTAGCCCCCGCCTTTTCGGGATCAAAAAAAGCGCTTTGATCAAAGGTGGATGTCTGTATGAGGGGAACCCCCAGGGCTTTGCTGGCGGGATCAATTTCGTAACCGTTGTGAATAAGCAGAGTACCCTGTTTCATTTTCCTTTTCGCCCCGATTTTCTATGTAGGAGATTTATCCTACCTAAATTGTAGGATATAAACAGGTTTTTGGCAAGAGGAAATTATTACATTTTTCATAAATGTGGCGGATTACAAGGCTTGCGAGGATCATGCCTGCGGCGGCGGTAACGGTTACCGCGCTGCCGTTAATCACTTTTTTGCTGCTGCACCACTCAACCGGGGCATCGGGATCACAATTATCCCGCTTGGGGCACAGACACCGGGAAGAACCGCAGGCCACGGGGATTTCTTCTCTAAGGGGGAGGCGTTCGGCGCTGTACACTACGGTAAAATGACCACCAAAGCCCCGTTTGCGGAGGCCCTGGCGGACAAGCCGCGCCAGGGGGCAACCGGTGGTCTCCCAGATGTCTGCGGTTTTAAGCCGGGTAGGATCCAGTTTCTGAGCCATCCCCATGGAGGAAAAGAGGGTCGCTCCCCCCTCGGTGCATAGTTCAATGAGATCAAGTTTATGGGTCAGGCTGTCGATGGCGTCTATCACATAGTCCGCCCCTTCGATGCCGAAACCGGGGGCCGTTTCCCCGGAAAAGACCGCCGCCCTGGCGTCGATTTCACAGCGGGGGTTTATCTCCAGAAGCCGCGCCTTCAGGGT
>JAIRLQ010000389.1 GCA_031259345.1 Treponema sp. | reverse complement strand
ATCCGGTCAACGCAATAGTTTTAACGCCGAATTTGGAACTGATCATACCCACCAAAGGCAGGGCCAGCATCATGCCCATGGAGGCGAGCGCGGAAACGACCGAATAGTAGTCCATGCCGTTTATTTCCCTCAGCTTGGAGGGGACAACAATTGCGCCGCCGTAGTTTGACATCATGGCCGTGATGGTGAGCATTATCACCGACAAAATCAGAAAGATTTTTTTCCCTCCGGTTAAATCCTGGGGTGAAACCAGCTTTTTTGTTTCTTCCATAAGGGTCCTTTCTCCTTAATAGTTCTATCGTTCGATGATGGCTGTCCAAATACCTTGGATTTTCCAATGATAATCACGGCATTGTTGTTCGGGAAATAGATAATGTTATGTATTTACGGCGCAAAAAGTCCGTTGGAATATGCTGTAGCCTTCCGAAAAATTTTTTTGAATTTCTTGAATTAAGGAGAGTATCAAGATGAGAGGAACAATGAAAAAGATTTTACTGTGTGCGTTGGTTTTTACCCTGGCAGCGGGAGCGGCGGTTGCGGCTCCTCTTGGCCTCCGGGTGTACACCGACGGGGTTAGTTTCGGTAATGTGGCTGCCGAGGGCTATAAATTTGCCGGAGATGGCGGATTGGCCAGAATTCCCCTGGGACTCGAATTTTCAAAGGCCCTTGGGCCGGTCAGGTTTTCAACTGCCCTGGAGTACGCTTTGTCCTTCACGGCAACGCCTGCAAACACCGGCGATCCGAAACATCAGCCCCAGTGGAACCTCTCGGGTTCCTATGGCTTGCAGCTCGCCGAAGCCTCAAAACTCAGCTTCTCGCTGTACAACAAGCTGCATTTCGATGCTTCCAAGGGCGGAGAATTCGCGGATAATATCTGGGACGACATAGGCCCCGGAGTCCGTTTTGATCAGACCTTTGGCTTCGGTTCCCTGTACGCTGTGACGGAATTGAGCGTCCGTATTTACACCTATGAAAACGCCGACGGCAGCGACAAGGGACTTGGTTTGGAAACCGGCGAAAATTCCGGTTTCCAGGCGGGCGTTAACACCAATTTTGGCCTTTACGGTTATGTCCGGCCCTATCTCGTCTTTTTGAGCAACGGCGAATCCCCCGATGATATGCTGACGAAATTCGATATACGCGTTGGGTACCGCACCGGCCCCATCGACGCCAGGGCGACCTTTACCATCCCGGCGGTCGACTTTGACGCTACCGGCCTCACTATTCAGCCCCGTTTTACCTATAACTTCCTGCCGACTCTGAGCGCCTATGCTGATCTGAAGATCGGCGCTATTGGCAAGAAGGACGCTGACGTGGCGATTACTCCGCAGATTGGCGTCAGTTTTTCGTTCTGATGCTGCGGGAGGAATAGGAGCATAGTATGGCAGAGCGGAATGGCAGGCTTGACGGCAAGGTCGCCGTGATTACCGGCGCGGGCAGCGGCATGGGGTATGAAACAACGAAACTTTTCCTTGCGGAAGGGGCAAAGGTCGTTGCCGTGGGGCGCACAAAGGAACATCTGGCGCAATGGGAGGGCGTGGCAAATGTGGTTCCCCTCTGCGCCGACATAACCAGGCTGGAAGATGTGGAACGCATCGCAGGGGAGGCTGAAAGCCGGTTTGGCAGGCTGGATTGTCTGCTGAACATCGCCGGCGTCAACGATTTGAGCTATCCCCTGGAAGCGACCGACGACGAGCGCTGGGACCGGGTGCTGGAGACGGATCTGAAAGCCCCGTTCCGTATGTGCCGCAGAGCCATTCCAACCATGCTACAAGGCGGAGGCGGCAGTATCGTCAATATCGGGAGTTATGCCGCGCTCCGGGGCAATCATGGCCCCAGTTATACGGCGGCCAAGGCCGGTCTTGAGGGGCTGACGAAAAGCATCGCCTTTGCGTATGCCAAGCAGGGTATCCGTTGCAATATCATCCATCCCGGGGGCATGAACACCAACATCGGCAAAACTTCCGGGGGCGAGTATCACGAGGCAGGAAAGAAGCTGTCAAAAATCGTGCAGAGTATGCCGGTGAACTTCTATGGGCAGCCGGTGGAAATTGCTTATGCCTGCCTGTTTTTGTGCGGCGACGAGTCCAGGCATATCAATGGAGCGGCGCTTTCAATTGACGGCGGTATGTCCGTTTGTTGAATATAGTTTGTATGATAGCGATGTTTCAGGGATTTGACAATTGGCGTCTACGCCTCGGCTTGGAGGAACAGAATTCCGGATATATTTGAGTTTGTTCCAAAATGTGCCGGAGCAATGAAGCCGCTTACGCGGCAATCAGAAAGTGGGAATGGAGCGTAGCGGAATGACCTGGCCAAACCGTAGCCCGAGCCGCCTACCGGCGGCGTCCCCATCTTCGCTGGGGCGCGTAAACAGACCTGTTATGTGCCGTATTTTTTGTTTTTATTCTGATTTTTTATTTTCTTCACTTTCTTTAATTTTATTTTTAGTCCATTCAAAACAATCATTTGCTATTTTTATACTTTCCTCATAGTTTTCTTTTGTAATTTCGTCATATTCTCCGGGATACCTTGTTATAATGGCATATTTTGTTAATTTCGTTGCTTCTTTGATATTCTCGGGAATTTCGGTAAATTTTTCAATTTCATTTAGCAGTATCCCAATGTTGTGTGTAAATTCAGGTTCAACTTCATAATATATTAAAAGTCCTTTTAACACCTTCTCAACAGCC
>JAIRLQ010000366.1 GCA_031259345.1 Treponema sp. | reverse complement strand
TGAAGCCAGCTTTTCGTAGCTGGTATGGAGAAAAGCTTCGCTTTCGATACGGTGAACTGTACGGCTTCCTTCGCGAAGGGCGATAAAGCCGCCCTGATAGCGCGCGGCTTTAAGGGTAATCCGCTCAATCGGGGCGTTTTCGTCCCTTTTAAAATCATACTCCGCCCGCACATAAGGCTCGTCAAATCCGTAAGAGGCGAGTTTGGCGTCATCGCAGTTATAGTCCAGAACATCAATATTAAGAAGCCCCATAAGGGAGCCAAAAACCCGGATGCATTCACCCTGATCAATTTCGTGAAAGCCGGGGCTTGTGATCACATGGGTAGCCGCGCCAAAACTCGCGGCCCGCCGCATCCCGTCAGGATCATCGCTTCGCACTTCCTCAATCCCGACAGGCGCGTTAAAGGCCTCGCCGGAGAAACGCAGGCGTTTAATGGCGCTTAAGGGCGAGGTAAAAGAAAAGAAGGGTGTAATCTCGTAATTAATAAAACGGGTAAGGGGCATTAAAAAACGCGCGGCCCTGTGGGCGGGCATAAGGTAAACGGCATTGTCATTTATCGTAAAATACCTGCCCCGGGAGACTGGTTCCACGGCCCCGAAGAGAAGGGTAAGGCTATTGGCGTCCCGGTAGCGTATGGTAACTTGCGCGCCGGGCGGATCCAGGCCGTAAAGAGACAGGTCATCGCCCGGGGAGTTTACTAAATCGCTATAAGTAATTTTCGCCGACTCGTCAAGCAGCATTTCTATATACTCAAAAATGGTTTCTTCCATGGGAAGATTTGACAGGGTAACTTTGCCGTTTTCCTGGCTCAGGGTAAAAGCGCCCCATTCATTTTGAACCGCTATTTCCCTTATGTCGCCGCTTTCATAAAAAGTGAGAAATTTATCCGTGTCTACGGGCAAAGGAGAAGCGGTTTTTTTTAGCTGACCTTTGAGAAAAAAAAATACGGAGACAAGGACGCCCAGAATAACGCTGAGAACAAGCAGAGCTTTAAACTTTCTCAAGCGCTTCTCCTCTTAATCCAGATAAAGACGCCAAAGGCCAACACCAGAAGGGGAATGACAAATATCATTATGGCGCCCAGGGTGTTGGCCTGGGCGCGTGAAAGCATAAGGCCCTGGGCCCCAAAGCTTTTTGGCCTAAGGGTTAAAGCTTCCTCACGGCCGGAAAGGGAATTTAATAAATTTGTGATATAATCGGCGTTGCTAAAAGACGGGGAATTTACCGCGTAGCCATCAAGCATTCCGGCGGATCCCGATACAAGCAGGTATGATGCTTTTTCCGTTTTGGCAGTCTCGCGGTTCAGGATGCGGTAAGCGCATAGAACCAGGGCCGGCATGGGGCCCCGTTTCCGGGCATCCCTGGCGGTAAAATCAGGGCCCGCATCCGGGGGGCGAACCCCGGTGGACGCGGCGAAGCTAAGTAAAGCCTTTGCCGAATAATTATTGCGATACTCAAAAACAAGGCTTAACGGGCGGCTTATGGGCATAAGCATGGGTTTCCCGATTTCGGCAAAGACGCCCCCGTAGGAGTCTTCGGCATAATCGGCTATGGCATAAAACGGGTGGTAATTGTAGACCCGGTTTTCATCTGTCTCGAACACCGCGCCGTCTTCCGTCAATACCCCCCATTCCTGCAAAAAAAGCGAAAGATTGGGGAGCGGGGGCTGCTCGGCGTCGGCGCAATAGAGGATTGTTTTTCCGTAATCCCCGCCGTTAATCAAAAAGCTGTCAAGCTTTTGCAGTTCCTCATCGCTAAAATCAGAGTGCGGGGCGATGATGATTACAATATCCGTTTCGGGATTTATGCCGCCTGTGATAATAGTCCCTGTGGAAAGCTCGTAGTTGTTGTTTAAAAGAAGTTGGCAGAAATCGTCCATTGTGTATTCGCCGTGCCCGGCGGAGATCAAAGCCCGTAAGGTGCGGCTTCCGGCTACCGAAAGGATCGCCCGGTAAAGGACCTCTTCCGCTTTGGACGAAGCGATAGAAAGCTGCCCTTGAGGGTTCCGGGCATAATTAAAAAGCTCCTCGGTTTTTATGAGGTAATGTTTTTCTTTTGAGGAAACCAAAATGTCCCCGTGCTTCATAATAAGGCCGGGGTAGGCCGCGGCGAAACCGGGGTCTCTGACATAATCAACATAACGCAGACTGACCCTGCCTCCGGTTTTTGAAAAGAGCCGCATGAGTTCGTTAGCCTGGGCATTGTATTCGGTTTCGTTGGCAAAAGTGTCTTCCCTGGCAAGGACATTAATGACGACATCCTTGTCAAGGGACCGGAGGAACAGTACCGTGCGGCTGTCCAGTTTAAAAAGTCCGGTTTTGGTAAGATCAAAGCGGAAGGCCGGAATGTTTTCGGCTGTCATGGTAAGGATAGCGCTGACAAGAATGAGGATTGCGGCCATTACCGCGATGGATGCGATAAAAATTCCCTGTTTGCCCAATTTGCGCATATACCGCCCTACGCCCATCGCCGCTTTTCAAAAGTTTTTGCGGCGCAAAACACAAAGAAAAAAGCCACGCTTAAAAAGAAAACGCAGTTGTCCACCCGAATAAGCCCCAGGGTAAATGGATGGTAACGCAGGCGGAAAGACATCCCCCTAAGAAGGGCTGCCGCGCTGTTTGCCGGAAAGATACCCGCGATAGTGTCCAGCAGCATCATAAGGAAGCCAAAGATAAAGCCGCCAATTGCCGCTATGATCTGGTTTTCCGTAAGGGTGGAAATAAAAAGCCCTATGGCGGTAAGGGCGCTTCCCAGCAAAAAAAGCCCCGCGAAGTGTCCAAAAACCAGAGGCCATTCGGGGTCGCCTGAAATTTCCACAATAAGCGCGGCGATTAAGGTTTCGGCTATAGCCACAAGGTACACAGAGAGGGCGGCCAGGTATTTTCCTGCCGCCACAGCCCCGCTTGACACGGGAGCCATAAGCAGGATCTGGTCGGTTTTAAGTTTCCGGTCCTCGCTCATAAGCCGCATGGTAAGCACGGGAATGAGAAACAGGGTAACGGTAAAAAGTACGTCAAAAAGTCCCCTGAGATCCGTGGAATTCCCGTAAAGGTTGTAATTAAAAAAGAAAAATCCGATAAACACATAATAAGCGGCAATAAACACCGCGCCCAGGGGGGTAAAAAAATACGCGCCCCACTCACGTTTTAATATTGCAAACATGTTTACTCCCGCTTGTCCGCAACAAGCCGCAGGAAAATATTTTCCAGGGAAACATCCTGCTGTCTTGTGTTAAGGAGAAGATACCCCGCGCCGGCGAGGGCTTTCGCGACAGAGCGGCGTATATCCCCTTCCCCGGAAAGGAGATAAGCCCAGGCGTTTTCTCCCTCGGCGTCAAGCTGCTTTACTTCAAGATTTAGCTCCGCCTCTCCCAGGACGGCAAGTACGCCCCGGGGGTCGCCTTCAATTACCGCCACATAGCGCGAATAATCACGCAGCGCTTTTGCCAGGTTCTCCGGGCTGTCATCGGCTGCCAGTATGCCGTGGTTTAAAACCAGCACACGGCTCGAGACCGCCTCTACCTCCGAAAGAATATGTGACGAAAACAGTGTCGCCCGCTTTTCCCCCAGATCTTTGATGAGCTTGCGGATTTCGATAATTTGGGTTGGGTCCAAACCTGCCGTAGGTTCGTCCAGGATAAGAATTTCCGGATCGCCGACAAGCGCCGCCGCAAGGCCTGCCCGCTGCCTGTAGCCTTTGGAAAGGTTTTTTAAGAGGCGCCCCCTGACGCCGGTTAAGCCTGTTTTCTCCCGGATCTCATCAAGATGCGCCACCCGCTTTTGGGCCGGTTTTTTAAGGTCGTACACAAAGGCGAGGTACTCATCCACTTTCATGTCCGTGTAAAGGGGCGGTATCTCCGGCAGATAGCCAATGCTCTGTTTTGCCTTGTCAGGCTCTTCCTCTACGCTGCGGCCATTAATCAAAACCTGGCCCGAACTGGAAGAAAGGCAGCCCGCGATAATGTTCATAATGGTAGACTTACCCGCCCCGTTAAGGCCCAAAAGCCCAACGACCTCTCCGGCGCTAACGGAAAAACTAATGTTGTCAATGGCCAGGCGGCTGCCATAGAACTTTGTAAGGCCGGATACTTTTATCATCAGGTATTCTCTTTAAAGACTGATGAGGAGATCCGGTTCGGGGATATAAAAGCCGCAGGACAAAATCCCTTCTCCTACACAAATTGCCGCATATAACGGTAACTTTGCTCTATGCCCTGCTTTACCGCCTCGATGCTGCCTTCAAAGCCCCTGTCCTCAACCTCAATGCAGGCCGGGCCCGTGTAGCGGATATCGTACAGCGCCGAGCAAAATGCGCCAAAGTCAACGCCGCCCAGGCCGGGGAGTTTTGGCGAATGCCAAAGGGCGGGGTAAGAAAAATAGCCGTAGTCGTCAAGCTTGTCCTGGTAAATTTTAATATCCTTAAAGTGTACATGGAATATTTTGTCTTTAAACTCGTACACCGGCTTGATGTAGCTGGCCCCGATTAAATAGGGATGGGAAGGGTCAAAGTTAAGGCCAAAGTAATCGCTGGGTATGGCGGCAAACATCTTTCGCCAAATGTCCGGCGTACAGGCAAGATTGTTGCCCCCCGGCCATTCATTGGCAGTGTAGAGCATGGGGCAGTTTTCGATGGCGATTTTTACTTTTTTTTCTTCCGCCAATTTGATGACAGGCGTCCAAACACTTTTAAAGATCTCCAGGTTTTCTTCGACGGTTTTGTTTTTGTCCCTGCCGATAAAGGTTGTAACCATGCCTATTCCCATCAGGGCGGAAACATCGATGAGTTTTTTGATATGTGAAAGCGCGGCTTCCCGGGCGTCGCTGTCCGGGTCCAGGGGATTTGGATAGTAGCCCAAAGAGCTTAACGCCACAGCCCTGTCTTTGGCGTAGCTGGCGTAATAAGTCATTTTTTCCGGACTAAGCCCTTCAATGTCGATATGGGTAATCCCCGCATAACGCCGCGCCGCCTTGCCTTTGGGCCAGCAGCAAACCTCAACGCACTGAAAGCCTGTTTTGGCCGCGTAGTCAATCACTTCCTCAAAGCTTAAATCCGGCAGTATAGCCGATACCAGTCCTAATTTCATACTAGTCTTCTCCTTGCAGGGAAACGCCGGTTAACTTGACGCCAATCGCGTTTCCCTAATGTGTCCGCATTATAGACAGATGCTACTAAATAGAAACCCAGCGTCTTTCATTGGCGCTTTTAACGATATTTTCAATAAGGATCATTTCGGCAAGGCCGTCATTAAAATCCGCAAAATCCGGTTTGGCCGGCTGCGTCCCGGCCTCAATGGCTTCGTATATTTTTTTAAACGTTTGTTTAAACGTGTCGGGAAAACCCTCAACATGACCCCCGGGGTAGGATGTGATTTTCCCTGTCGGGGCGCTTAAAATTGACGGATCTTTGACCAGTTCGCCGTTGGCACTTTCCCGGCTGCCAATCCAAAGGGCGTTGGAGTTTTCCGAATCCCAGGTGAGGGCGCGCTTACTGCCCCCCACGGAGACTGTCAATTTATTTTTACGGCCCGCAAAAACCTGGCTGACGGTACAGGAGCCGTGGGCGCCGTTTTCCATATGAAAAGCCACATGGGCATAATCTTCCGTATCTATTGTTTTTTCCGCATAATCTTCGGGACTTAACGCCATGCCGGAAAAGGTGTCTATGGCTTTTAACGGCTTTTTTCGGGTTTTATGGAAAATAGCGAAATCCGCCAGTACCTCGCTGACACGGCTCCCGGTTACAAACTGCACAAGATCCATCCAGTGGGTTCCTATGTCCGCAAAGACCCGGGATTTCCCGCTCCATTCCTTTTCAAGGCGCCAGGAATAGTCCGTGTCCAGGTAAAGCCAGTCCTGAAGGTAAGAACCCCCAATATGATAGATATTACCCAACGCGCCTGTCCTGACCATTTCCCGCATCTCGTAAACCATGGGATAAAAACGGCAGTTAAAATTAATCCCGTGAACCAGGCCGGTTTTTTTCGCGACAGCCAAAAGCTCCTGGGCCTCGGATATTGAGCAGGTCATGGGCTTTTCCAAAACCACATGAACCCCGCGCTCAAGGGCGTATTTGGCGATTTCAAAATGAGAGTTATTTGGAGTGCAGATATGTACACAGTCCAGTTTTTCCCTGTCCAGCATTTCCCGGTAATCCGGGTAAGCGGATGGCACGCAAAGGGATGCCGCTTTTTTGTCCGGATTGGTCCTTGAGCACAAGGCCTCTACCGTAACATTGCCCAGCCGCCTTAGCGCCTCGATATGCGCCGCTCCGATAAAACCAATCCCAATAACGCCGGCGCGAAATTGCTTCATAAATACCCCCTTAAAAAAGCCGGGGAAGAGCCTTAGTAGCCACGAAAGAAATAACATGAAACTTTGGTCATGCTGTTTCCGCGCAGGTCCTTAAACCCTCCCCGCCGTACAATAAACAAGTTCTTGCGAAACCCGGTCAAGTTCCGCAAGAAAGGTGGGGCTGTCCGAACAAGTTTTTCAAACTTCCCGGACATCCCCAACTCTATTTAAAATAAGCCGCTTTGGCTTGCTCAAGCGACATGTAGGACGAAACCGAAGTGGAGTCGGGAAGAGCCTTTATGGAATCAAGCCGCGCCTGCATATTGTCATAGGTCATGATCCACTGGGGGGCGTAGTAAATGCTGTTACCCCTAAAGCCTGAAGCGGCGATGCCGTCTTTCAACTGATTGCCCTGCCTGAGGTTAACGGCAATGGCAAGGGCGGTGGCGCCGATCCCCGGGGGGTTCTCGACAACGATAAAGGGCAGTACCAGCTTGTCTTTGTTGAGGTTGGCCATGCGGCGGATCCACGCTACTTCCTCGGAACTGGTAATGCATCCGGGATAGGGTATACGGGCTTCTTCAATAGCCGAAAGGATACCGGTCGCGGCTTCCTGATTGATGATGCCGTCAAACTGGAGACCGGAAGCGATGATTTCGCCCATGATCCGTTTGGAATCGACATCGTTCCAGTTAT